>NZ_BAAGZI010000196.1:0-10375 GCF_054778695.1 Actinocorallia lasiicapitis | reverse complement strand
CACGGCGGCCGGAGCCGGAACGGGGACGAGCATCGGCGCGGGCACTGGCGCGGGTGCGGCCGGGAGGCGCTGCGGGGCGGCGGTCCGCTGGGTGAGGATCGCGCCCGGCAGCAGCACCACCGCCTGCACTCCCCCGTAGATCGACTCCCGCAGGCTGACCCGGATGCCGTGCTTGTCGGCGAGCCGCGCCACCACGAACAGCCCGATCCGGACGTCGTCGGCCAGCGCCATGAAGCTGAAGTCCGGCGGCTGGGAGAGCATCCGGTTGACCCGGTCGAGCTGCTCCGGTTTCATCCCGAGCCCCTGGTCCTCGATCTCGAACGCCACGCCCTTGCCGACGACCACGCCGCGCACCTGGACCCGGGATTCGGGCGGCGAGAACGACGTCCCGTTGTCGACCAGCTCGGCCAGGAGATGCCCGACGTCCGCGACGGCCGAACCGTCCAGATACAGATCGGGCAGATGCGCCATGGTGACCCGTTTGTAGTCCTTGGTCTCCGAGACGGCGCCGCGCACCGCGTCCTGCAGATGGACGGGGTGCCGCCACTGCCGGCCGACCTGCTCGCCCCCGAGGATGATCAGGTTTTCGGCGTTGCGGCGGGTGCGGGTGGCGAGGTGGTCGAGCCGGAACAGCCGGTCGACGAGGTCGGGGTCGTCCTCGGAGCGTTCGATCCGGTCGAGCTCTTCGAGCTGCCGGTGCACGATCGCCTGGCTGCGGTGCGCGATGTTCAGGAAGACGGTCCGGACTCCGTGCCGGGTCTTCGCCTCGGTGATCGCGGCGGCGAGGGCGGTGCGCTGGGCTTCGCCGAACGCGCGGGCGACTTCGCCGAGCTCGTCGGCTCCGGCCTCGGGCTGCGGCAGGTCCTGTTCGGGATCGACGCGTTCGCCGCGTCCCGCCCTGGCCAGGAGGGCGGGCAGCCGGTTCTCGGCGAGGTCGACGGTCTGTTCGCGCAGCGCCGTCAGCCGGCCGATCAGCCGGGACGCCGACCGGTAGGCCAGGAACGCCAGCAGCCCGGTGAGCAGGGTGACGCCCGCACCGATCTCCACCGACAGGACCAGTTTGTCGCGTCCGCTCTGCTCGGTGAGCTCCGAGGTGTGGACGGCGTGCGCCAGATAGATGTCCTTGATCTTCTCGAACACGGTGTTGGCGGCCTGGTCCCAGGCGAGCGGGTCGAACCTCTTGCCGTCGATCAGCGCGTCGTCGCCCGCGAGGAGCGCCGCCCAGTCGGGTGATTCGACGAGCCGGGCGAACGCCGTCTGCCCGTCGACGCCCAGGTTGACGATGACGGCCGTCGGCGGCTCGTGGTAGCGGGCGACCTGCGCGGCGAACGTGGCGACCGCCGCCTTGTCGTTCGGCTTGCCCAGCACATAGCCGCCGATCGCGTGGGCGCGGACCACGGAGTCGAGCACGAAGTACAGGTCGGAGGCGACGATCTGCCGGTATCCCGCTTCGGCGCTGCCCGCGATCGTCGCGAGCCGCTTCGAGCTGTTGCCGACGACGTCGAGCATCCGGTTGTAGAACGCGAAAGTCTCCAGGGGGGCGGCGCGGCCGGCGTCGAGCTTGGTCCGCATCTGGCGGAGCAGCACGTCGCGCTGCTGCAGCTCGCCGAGCTGCGCGGACATGTCCGGCGCGTACTCGACGAGCTGTTCCGCGTGCCGGATCACGGCCACACCGGCCTGGTCGACCGCGCCGCGGGTGAGGGTGAGCTTGTCCCGCAGGTCGGCGCGGCCGCCGAGGATCGCCATGGTGAGGGTGCGTTCCACGCCCAGGGCCCTGACATAGTCGCTGGTGGCGGCGAAACCGTCCCGGCGCACCTCGGAGAACCGGATCGACCGGACCCCGTCCCGGATCAGGTACCCCGAGAAGATCAGCCCGGCGAGGAAAGCGGTGAGGCAGGGCACGAGCGCGATCCGCAGAATCCTGGTCCGGATCGAGCGGGTGCGCCGATGGCTCGGCCGCCTGAAGAACTGCCGCACAGGACCTCCTCGGCGGGACGCGGCTTGAGCTGTTGGCGCGATGATTCCCGGCGCGCGACGGGGCGAATAGTCAGGGTGAGGGCTTGACATTCGGGCCCACCCGATGTTCCCGACAATTCACGATTGTTATTCGACCAGGCCAGCCCGGTCAGGTAGCTTTTCGGATTCCCGGTGGAGCGTTCGGATGACGGGATTTCGGATGACGGGATACGGATCATGAGCGAAGCGGTGCGCATCGAACTGAACATTCAGGGTGCGGAGCTGTCCAAACGGACCGCGATCCTGCGGACCCACGTGCCGGCCATCGCCGACGAGGCCGCCGCGGAGATCATCCGTCAGACGCCCGAGTACGCGCGCCCGCACGACCCCCACTACGCCGAGATGATCAGGCACGCGACCTTCTGGGTCCTCGACCATTTCATGGCGCTGATGGGCGATCCGACGCTGCCGTCGGGGGATCTGCTGCGTTTCTACCGCGACATCGGCTACGGGGAGGCGCGGGAGGGCCGCAGCCTGTTCCCGCTGGCCGACAGCCTGCGGATCGGGGCGGGCGTCGCCCTGCTCCGGCTGACCGAGGTCGCCGACACGCTCGGCATGGACGCGTCGTCGCACACCATGGCGCAGATCGCCGAAGCGACCCTCACCTACCACCGCTACCTCATGGCCGTCGCTGCCGAGGGGCACGCGGAGGCTTCCGCGATCGCCGGCAACCGGTTCGACCTCGGCAAACGACGGCTGGTCGATCTGCTGATCTCCGACGACCCCGACCCTGACAAGATCGAGACGTTGGCGCGGGAGCTCCGCTGGCCCGTCCCCGCGAAGATCGCGGCGGTGGCGCTGACCAAGCTTCCCGGCCGGGTGTTCCCGCCCGACATCCTCACCGGCTACCACCTCGAAGCCCCCTACCTGTTCGTGCCCGACCCGGAAGGCCCCGGCCGTCGCGCCGCCCTGGAGGAGATGCTCGCCGACGTGCACTGCGCCGTCGGCGTCGAGGTGGCGCCCGCGCAGACCGCGAAGTCGATGCGCTGGAGCCGTCAGGCGCTCACCCTGATCGACAACCGGGTGCTGCCCGGCGTGGGCCCGGTGTTCGCCGGTGACCATCTCGCCCTCCTCATGCTGATGCAGGATCCCGATCTCGCCGCCCACGCCATCGCCCGCCGGCTCCGGCCGCTGTTCGAGACCAGGGAAGCGACCAGGCTCGACCTCGCGCTCACCCTCAACGCCTGCCTGGAGCACCGGTTCAACGCCACCGAGGTGGGCCGCCGGCTGCACCTGCATCCGCAGACCGTCCGCTACCGGATCCGGAATCTGCGGGTGCTGTTCGGCGACCAGCTCGACGACCCCGCGCTCCATCTCGAACTCCACATGCTGTTGACGCTCTGGCTGACCGGCCAGCGGGCCGAGGAGACGCCGCGGAGCGGGGAGTGAGCTCCGCGACGGCCTCCTTCGACTACATCGGGCAGGTCGCCAGGTAGGTGTCGAACGCCGAGTTGGGGGCGGCCGGTCCCGGGCAGAGGAACTGGTTGTAGCGGGTGTCCTCGTCCACGTACCGCTTCAGCCACGAGAGCGTCAGCTTGGTGACCCGCTTGTCCGGGCTGATGTAGGTCATGTGGCCCGCGTTGTTCAGCTTGGCGTACGCCTTCTCCGGCGCGTTGTTGATCCCGTCGTAGAACGGCCGGGCGTGCTGGCCGTCGGGCGCGATCCAGTCGTTGTCCGAACCGAAGATCAGCACAGGCGACTTGACGTCGTTCAGCGGGGCGTTCACATGCCACGGGGCCAGCGCCACGGCCGCCTTCAACTCCGGCCGGTCCGCGACGGCGCGCAGGGTGCCACCACCCCCCATCGAATGCCCGATGACCGCGAGCCGCCCCGCGTCGACCTGGCCCTTCACGGCACTCGCACCGGTCAGATAGTCGAGCGACGCCAGAAGCTGCGCGCCCCGCGCCTCCGGACTGTCGAAGATCGAGACAGGATTGAGGGTGAACACGACGAACCCGTTGGACGCCAGCATCGGCCCATACCAGTCGATCGCCGACTTCGACTCGAGGAACCCGGGCACCACCGCGACCGCCCCGAACGTCTCCCCCGACGCCTTCGGCGCGTAGATCGTCCCGTTGTTGAATCCGGCGCCGCTGTTCTTGGGAACGTCGGTCTTCACGACCTCATACCCGCCCTTAGCGGCGGTAACGCTCGCCTCCGTCGGGTCGGGCCCTTTCTCATACCCGGCCGCCAGAGCCGGCCCCGCGAAACCGGTGAAACCACAAGCCAGAATCGCGGCACCAGCCGCCACCGCCGAAATCCGCTGCCTCATCCGCACGTCAGTGCTCCTCTCACTCCTGGGGATCAGCAGTGAGTGTGAACCGCCGCGCTTTCCACAACCTGTGAGTTCCGGACAGATTTCCCCACCCAAAGCACCGCCCCCGCGCAAGCAGGGAGACCGGCCAGCCACCTCCGATCCACAGATCCCGCGCGAACACCGGGGCATCACCGTGCGCGCGTGTCCGGACGGTCGGCTACCGACCGCCGACTTCAGCGCGCAGGGCTTCCGCGAAGTCCCGCCAAGCGTTGGGTGTGAAGCGAAGCACGGTGTCGGTGGGGCGCTTGCTGTCGCGGACTCCGATGTAGGAGGCCAGGGGGGCAAGCTCTACGCACTCGCCTCCCGCGCCGTTGCTGTAGCTGCTCTTACGCCAGGCAGAGTGGGACGGGGCAGGAGCGGGCATATGCGGCCCTCCTCCTCTCGTATGGTGCTAGGTCATGCTGCTGAGTACATCGGCGATGAACCGATCCGATGCCTCAGGAGACAGAGCCGACGCGCGTAGGTGGTCAATTACCAGCGTATACCGCGCGATGTCCGCCGCCTCCTCCAGATATTGGCTGGTGGTGAGGTCCTCGATGTACACGATGTCGCGATCTCCGATGTCCGGGAACCTCATGAGCGTGAAGGACGTGCCCATGGAAGCGTGCGCGCCCCCCGCGAACGGCAGAACCTGCAAGGTGACGTTCGGAAGTGCCGCCACCTCACGCAGATGGACGAGTTGAGCCCTCGCCACCTCCAAAGAGCCGACGACGCGGCGGAGAACGGCCTCATCGAGGATCAACCAGTACTGCAGAGGCTCCGGGCGCGTGAGAATCGCTCGGCGGGTAGCCCTGGCCGTCAGCTGACGGTCGATCTCATCCGCTTCGATCGTGGGCTGATGGGCGCGGATGACGGCCGAGGCGTACGGGTCGATCTGGACGAGGCCGGGAACCAGCTGGTTCTGGTAGGTGATCAGTGAGCGCGCGCCGTCCTCAAGCCCGACGTAGTTGTGGAACCACGCTGGCAGGGCGTCAGCATAGGAATGCCACCATCCCCGGTGGCTTGCCTGGCGGCGCAGTGTCGTCAGCGTGTCGCGGAGATCCGCCGGGACGTCGAACGCGTCCAGCAGCTTTTCGAGGTCGTCGGCCTTCACTCCGACTCGTGCCGTCTCGATGCGGCTGACCTTCGCCTCCGACCAGCCCAGCCGCTTGCCCACCTCGGCGCAGCTGAGGCTTCTGTCCTCTCGCAACTTGCGGAGTGCACTGGCCAGTCTCCGACGACGGGCCGTGGGGCTCGACCTTGCGACCACGAACATGACCTCCACACATACCAGTTGACTAGGAATCTGCATGTTGCCACAAAATCTGCAAGATGCAGTCTACGCTGCAAGCAAGACCAGTGGCACTATGTCAGCTTCCGGCGACTACGCGCAGTCGAACCACGCAGCTGACCAGGAAAAGGTGGTGACGCGATGGCAGACACGAGCGAGCACGACAGAACTCCGACACACAACGTCCAGAGCTTTCCGTCCGAGGAAGTGAGCGTCGGGGCGGCTCGCCGGTTCGTCCGGACGAGCTTGCGGGACGCCGGGTTCAGCGAACCCGCCGTCTACGCGGGAATGCTGATCACGAGCGAGGCCGCAACGAACGCGGTCAAGGAGTCGGCTAAGCGGGCCGACGCTGGCCAGAGGGAACCCGAACCGTTCACCGTTCAGATCGACTTCCTGCCGTGCAGCGCGGTCATCCATGTCATCGACCGCTACCCGACCAGCGTGGTTCTTCCAGAGCAGGGAGCGGCGGCCGACCACGATGTTGATGCGGAGAACGGCCGCGGCTTGGAGGTCATCGCCGAATACGCCACCGCTTGCGGGGTCATGCGGATCACGCCCCAGGGCAAGGCCGTCTGGGCGAGAGTGGACAGTGCCACCTGAAACTGCGAGTTCCGGACAGATTCCCTGCCCGAGGCGCCGCCCGCGCGCAAGCGGATCAGACGTCGCCGATATGGAGGTCGCGGCCCGCGACATAGGTGCCGGTTTGGTGGAAATCGTTGCCGGCGACGGCGCCGGAGTCGGCGACCTGGAGGTGGTGGGTGATGAGGGGGGCTAGCTCGCGGGCGAAGGCCGGGTCGGATTCTAGGAGTTCGGTGAGGACGCCGCGGAGTGCTGCCAGGCGGGACTCGCTGTCCGGTTCGGCCTCTGCCCGGTCGAGGGTCGCCTCCTCGTAGGGGTGCCCGGTCACCCGGCCGCGGATCGTCCGGTACAGCTCGGTGACGCGCTGTGCGGCCCCGTCGGAGGCGGCCTCACCGATCCGGGCGAGACTTCCGCCCGCGATCTGCCCCAGGTAGGGGGCGAGCGCGGTCACGGCCGCGGCGGCCAGGGTGATCGGTTCCATCGGGTTCTCCGGTCAGGGTTGGGGAAGGCCCAGGCGGGTGAGGATCGCGGTCGCGGCGGCGGTGCGGCCCGAGTCGGGGTCGAGCGCGGCCAGGCCGAGCAGGGCCTGCGCCTCGCCGTAGGGGTCTTCGGTGCGGCGGAAGCAGGACAGGGCCGTCTCGTAGTCGTGGCGTGCGGCGGCCGGGTCGGTGACGGCCAGGTCGGCGCGGGCCAGCAGGGCGGTCGCCTGGCCGTGGAGGCTGCCGATGGTCTCGAAGTGGCGGAGCGCCTCGTCCAGGAGGGACGGGTCGGCGGTGAGGCGGGCGAGCTGGACGAGGGTGGTGCCCTCACCGTCGGCCTCGGGGACCTCCATCGCGGCGAACAGGGCGTTGGCCTTACGGAGCTGGGCGGCGTCCTGGCGGGCGACGCCCAGATGGGTGAGCGCCCACGGGATGCCGTAGCCGTCGCCGATCCGGTCGAACAGCACCAGGGCCCGCTCGCCGAGGCCGATCGCCTCCTCGGTGCGGCCGTACTGGCGGACGATCCGGCCCAGATGGTTGTGCGCCCACGCCTGGCCCTGGGGATGCTCGATCTGGGTGAACAGGCCGAGCGCTTCGGCGTAGTGGTGGCGGGCGTCGTCCAGCCGCCACTGCGCGCCGCGCACCGACAGCAGGTTGTTGTGCGACCAGCCCTCCGCCGCCCGGTCCCCGACCCGGTGCAGCAGCTCGATCGCCCGGACCAGGGTGGCGGCGGCGCCGTCCAGATCACGACGCCAGAACTGGACGTGGCCGAGGGTCCGCAGCACCAGGCCCTCGCCGTGCTCGTCGCCGTCGGCGCGGAACAGTTCGGCGGCCTCGTCCAGGCAGGCGACCGACTCCTCGTAGCGGTGGGTCTCGCGGTACAGCGTGCCGAGATGCGACAGGACGTCGGCGCGTTCGGGCAGGCCGTCCAGCAGGCGGAGCGCCGCCACCGACTCCTCGACGGCCTCCGTCAGCCGCCGCTGCAACCGCAGCGGCCACGACCGCGCGTACCGGGCGACGCCCAGCGCGACCCGGTCGCCGCTCTTCGTCGCCGAAGCGATCGCCAGATCGGCGCCCTCCAGCCAGTCCGCCCAGTGGCCGCGGACCTCGAAGAACCCGCCGAGCTGCGCGACGATCCGCCACGGCAGATCATCACGGCCCGTCTCGGCGGCCTGGCGGATCGCGGCCGTCAAGGTGCGGTGCTCGGCGTCGAGACCGGCCAGCGCGTCCTCGTACCGGCCTTCGTCGACGCTGCGGCGGCCGTCGACGCCCACATGCCGTCCCCACCGGGCCGCCGACTCCACGCACCAGGCGAGCGCGCGGTCCACCGCGGCGTCCCGGTCGGCGGCGGTGTCCTCGGCTTCGGCGCGTTCCTGCGCGAACACCTTCATCAGATCGTGGAACCTGGCCCTGGTCTCGCCGACCGGCTCGATCAGATGGGTGTCGAAGAGCTCGGCGAGCGCCTCCGACCAGGCTTCCGTGCCGTCGACGGCCGCGGCCAGCTCGTCACAGAAATCCGGGACGGCCACCAGGCTCAGCAGCCGGAACAGCCGCGCCGCCGCAGGGGTCAGATCCAGATAACTCAGGGCGAAACTGGCGCGCAGATCCTGATGGTCGGAGCTGAGGACGTCCAGCCGCTTGGCCGCCAGCCGCTGGGCGAAACTGGCCAGCGAAAGCCGTCGGTTCGACGGCCTGCCGAGCTGCGCACCCGCCATGTGCAGGGCGAGCGGCAGCGCACCGCAGAGCCGCACGATCTCACGGGCCGCCGCCGGATCGGTGCCGATCCGCGCCGTCCCGACGCGCTCCTCCAGCAGCGTGTACGCCTCGTCCTCCGGCATCCGGCCGAGGTCGATCTCGCGGATCCCCTCCAGCTCGGCGAAGCTGCGCCGCGACGTCATCAGCACACCGCAGTCGTCGCGGTCGGGCAGCAGATCCCGCACCTGCGCCGCCGAGGTGACGTTGTCCAGCACCAGCAGCGTGCCCTCGCGCAGCTCCGCGTGGAACAGCTCGATCCGCCCCGCCAGGCTGTCGGGGATCCGGCTCTCGGCGACCCGCAACTGCAGCAGCAGCCGGAACAGGACCTCGTGGGCGTCGAACTCGGGCAGCCCGGCCTGGCTCACCTCGAGGAACAGCTGCCCGCCCGGATAGTCGGCCGCGACGTCACGGGCGACGCACAGCGCCAGCGCCGTCTTCCCGCTGCCAGGACCGTTGGTGACGTTGACCAGCGGATACGGATAGGCGCGGTGGTCCATCCAGCCGCGCAGCCGCTCCCGCTGAGCGGCCCTGCCGACGAAACCCACCGCGGCGCGGCGCTTGCGGGCGGCGGCCTCACGCTGCCTCGGCACGTCGGCGCCGTAATGGTGGTGGTTGACCGTCCCGATATGGGTGTCTCGGCCGGCGACCACATGGCCGCTCTGGTGCACATCGCGCCCTGCTGACGCTCCAGTGCCGGGCTGGGGGCTGTCCGGATCGGCCATGGGACCAGTCTCCGAGATTCCCGGGCCCCCTGTCCACGAGAACTTCCCGCGACGGCCGTGACTCTTGGGCCGGTTGTGGACGATACTGCCGCCATGCCCGATTCTCCGCTTGTCATCGCGCTGATCTCAGAGCACGCCAGCCCCCTGGCGGACGACATCGGCGGCACCGACTCCGGCGGGCAGAACGTGTACGTCCGGGAACTGGCCCTCGCGCTGGCGGCCCTCGGCCACCGGGTGACGGTCTACACGCGGCGCACTTCACCGCGGCAGCCCGGACGGGTGGCCCTCGCGCCCGGCGCTGACGTCGTCCATGTCGCGGCGGGGCCCGCGCGGGAACTGCCCAAGGAGGATCTGGCGCCGCTGATGGGCGACTTCGGCGACCAGCTCGCCCTGCACTGGCAGGAGAACCCGCCGGACCTCGTCCACGCCCACTACTGGATGAGTGGGATCGCGGCGCTCGCCGGGGCGCGGCGGACGGCCATCCCGGTCGTCACGACCTTCCACGCGCTCGGGCTGGAGCGGATCGCCCACCACCCGGAGCAACAGCGACAGGCGCACCGAGAGAGAGAGAGAGAGAGAGAGAGAGTCGGATCGGAACGGGCGGTCGGGCAGATGTCGGACGCCGTCATCGCGCTCACGGCCGAGGAGGTCGGATATCTGTCCGACCAGTACGGGGTGCCAGCCGCCAAGATCTCGGTGGTGCCGGTCGGCGTCGATCTGGGACGGTTCGCTCCGGACGGCCCGGTGTGGGAGCGGACGGGACGGCCGCGGATCGTCGCCGTCGGCCGGATCGCCGCCCGCAAGGGCCTCGCGACGGTGCTGGAAGCGCTCACCCGGCTGAGTGACGGGATCGACGCCGAGCTCGTCGTCGCCGGAGGGCCCGCGCCCGAACGTCTCGACTCCGACCCGGAGATCCGTGCGCTCCGCGCCGTGGCGCGCGTGCTCGGCGTCGAGGACCGTGTCATGTTCCTGGGCCGGGTTCCTCATGAACGGGTGCCGGAACTGCTCCGCTCCGCCGATGTATTCGTTTGTGCGCCGCACTACGAGCCTTTCGGAACCGCTGCGTTGGAGGCGGGGGCGTGTGGTGTGCCCGTCGTCGCGACGGCCGTGGGCGGGCTCCGGCAGCACGTCCTGGACGGGAGAACCGGGCTGCTCGTCCCCCCGGACGATCCGACGGCGCTCGCGACCGCGCTGTCGGCCGTCCTCGCCGATCCGGCGCGGGGCGCGGCCATGGGCG
>NZ_BAAGZI010000195.1:0-10454 GCF_054778695.1 Actinocorallia lasiicapitis | reverse complement strand
CTCGTGTGACGCCGCCGTCGCGCTGGTGCTGCTCGCGGGCGACCCCACCGACACCGCGGCCAGGCTCCGCGCCGTCGACGCCGTCCGCGGCTACGGCGAGGTGCACTACGGCCCCGACGAGCTCGCCGGCGACCTGGACATGCGCCCCTCCTACCTCCTGGAGGAGATCGCGGCGGCCGGAACCCAGCTCGCGCCCGCCGCGAAGGAATGGTTCCTCGCCGAGGCCGTCCGGGTCGGACTCGCCGACGACAGGCTGTCGGACGGCGAACGCCACGAACTCCACCGGGTCGCGGCCGCGCTCGGGATGACCCCCGCCCACGCCCTCGGCGTGATCCTGACGACCGAAGGCGCCCCCAGATGAGATCTGCCCTCGTCCGAGTTCCCGGACCCCGGCTCGCCGAGGGCATCGTCACGCATCTGGAGCGCCGCCCCATCGATCTGGAGCTGGCCCGCCGCCAGCACGCCGCCTACGCCGCCGCCCTGGCCGCCGCCGGGTTCGCCGTGCACGAGGTGGAGCCCGCCGACGACTGCCCCGACGCGGTCTTCGTCGAGGACACCGCGGTCGTGTGCGGGGGAGCGGCCGTGCTCGCCCGTCCCGGCGCGCCGTCCCGCCGTCCCGAGGTGGCCGGCACCGAACGCGCGCTGCGCGCCCTGGGCGTCGAGATCAGGGCGATGGAAGGCGAGTTCACCCTGGACGGCGGCGACGTCCTCCAGGCGGGCGACACCCTGTACGTCGGACGCTCCGGCCGGACCGACGACGAGGCCCTCTGCAAGATCTCCCCGGCCTTCCCCACCCGCCGGGTGGTCGGCGTCAAGGTCACCGGCTGCCTGCATCTCAAGTCCGCGATGACGGCGCTGCCCGACGGCACCCTGATCGGCGTCGCCGACTGGCTCGACACCTCGGGCCTGCCCGGGCTGCTGGTCGCGCCCGAGCACAGCGGCGCGCACCTGGTCGTTCTCGATCCCGAGCACGTGCTGATCGCGGCGTCCGCGCCCCGCACGGCCGAGATGCTCCGCCGGGACGGGTGGCGGGTGACGGCCGTCGACATCTCCGAGTTCGAGGCCCTGGAGGGCTGCGTGACCTGCCTCTCCATCCTCATCTAGAAAGACTCTTTCCGGTTTGGTCCGGATGGTGAGATATGCCAGGTCATCGCCTGTTTACAAGGTGGTACTTTCGTAATCACCGCTTAACAATCATCTTCCGCCTCCGAAATAAGGCACCTCCAAGTTGAGATCAAACAACTCGGGGTCTTGTTGAGGAGAAGAAACAAAGTGGGTATTTCCACCTGGCGCCGAATGGCCGTTCTGGCCAGCGTCTCCGCTCTCGCTCTGACGGCGTGCGGCGGCGAATCCAAGAAGTCGGATGACGCGGCCGGCGGCGGCGACACCATCAAGGTCGGCATCCTCCACTCCCTGAGCGGCACGATGGCCATCAGCGAGGTGACGGTCAAGAACTCCGAGCTCATGGCGATCGACGAGATCAACGCCAAGGGCGGAGTGCTCGGCAAGAAGATCGAGCCGGTGATCGAGGACGGCGCGTCCGACTGGCCGACCTTCGCCGAGAAGGCCCGCAAGCTCATCAAGAAGGACCAGGTCGCGACCGTCTTCGGCGGCTGGACCAGCGCGTCCCGCAAGGCGATGCTGCCGGTCTTCGAGCAGGAGAAGGCCCTGCTGTGGTACCCGGTGCAGTACGAGGGCCTTGAGCAGTCCCCGTACATCTACTACACCGGCGCCACCACCAACCAGCAGATCATCCCCGGCCTCGACTACCTCAAGGCCGAGGGCAAGAAGAAGATCTTCCTGGTCGGCAGCGACTACGTCTTCCCGCGCACCGCGAACAAAATCATCAAGGCCTACGCCGAGGCCAACGGAATGGAAGTCCTGGGCGAGGAATACACCCCGCTCGGCCACACCGAATACGGCACGCTCGTGAACAAGGTCATGGCCGCCAAGCCCGACGCCGTTTTCAACACGCTCAACGGCGACAGCAACGTGGCGTTCTTCAAGCAGTTCAAGGCCGCGGGCGGCACCGCCGAGAAGCTGCCGGTGCTCTCGGTGTCCATCGCCGAGGAAGAGGTCGGCGGCATCGGCGTCGACAACATCGTCGGCCAGCCGGTGGCCTGGAACTACTACCAGACCACCAAGGGCGCCGCCAACGAGACCTTCGTCAAGGCCTACCAGGCCAAGTTCCCCGGCAAGCCCACCTCCGACCCGATGGAGGCCGGTTACAACGCCGTCCACCTGTGGGCGAAGTCGGTCGAGAAGGCCGGCACCGTCGAGGTCGAGGCCGTCAAGGCCGCCTCGGACGGCGTCGCGCTCGAACTCCCCGAGGGCCTGGTCACCATCGACGGCAAGACCCACCACGTCTACAAGACCGCCCGGATCGGCGTCATCCAGAAGGACGGCCTGATCACCGAGGTCTGGAACTCCGGCAAGCCGATCAAGCCGGACCCCTGCCTCACCACCTACCCGTGGGCCGGTTCGCTCGTCCCGAACCCGAGCCCCTGCAAGTAAGCACCATCTGCGACCCGTGCCGGGCCTTCCGCCCGGCACGGGTCGGCGGCATGAGAGAGAGGAGGGGTCATGCTGGACCAGTTGCCGATCGGACTGAGCATCTCCGGGGCGCTGCTGCTGATCGCGCTCGGCCTGACGTTCACGTTCGGCCAGATGGGCGTCATCAACATGGCGCACGGTGAGTTCATCATGGCGGGCGCCTACACCGCCTACATGCTCCAGGACCTGGCGGGCGGCCAGGCGGTGATCGTCGCCCTGCCGGTGGCGTTCGTCGTCGCCGGGGTGATGGGGCTGATCCTGGAACGGGTGGCGATCCGCCGCTTCTACGGCCGGCCGCTGGACACGCTGCTGCTCACCTGGGGCGTCAGCCTGGTGCTCCAGCAGCTCGCCCGCGACCTGTTCGGCGCCCCGAACGTCAACGTCACCGCGCCCTCCTGGCTGGCGGGCCGGATGAGCCTGGGCGGCGTCCAGGTGCCGTACACCCGGGTGTTCATCATGGCGCTGGCGGTCGTCTGCGTCGTGGCGATCTGGGCGTACATGAACAAGTCGCGGCAGGGCCGCCGGATGCGCGCCGTCATGCAGAACCGCGAACTCGCGGCCTGCTCCGGCGTGGTCACCGAGCGGGTGGACCAGCTGACCTTCTTCATCGGCTCGGGCCTGGCGGGCATCGCCGGGGTCGCGCTGACCCTGATCGGTCCGATCGGGCCGACCCTCGGCACCAACTACATCGTCGACGCCTTCCTCGTCGTCGTCGCAGGCGGCCTCGGCCAGCTCCGCGGCGCCGTGCTCGCCGCGCTCGCGCTCGGCCTGCTCAACTCCTACGCCGAGTTCTGGACGGACGCGAGCCTCGCCAAGGTCATCGTGTTCGGCTCGATCGTGGCGTTCCTCCAGTTCCGTCCGCAGGGCATGTTCGTCCTCCGTTCCAGGGCACTGACATGAGCACTTCTCTCGCCACCGCACTGTCGTCCAAGAAAGTCCGCGGCTACGCCCTGTTCATCGGGGTCGCCGCCCTGCTGCTGGCCGTCGCCCCCGGCGTGCTCGACCCGTTCCGGCTCGGGCTGCTCGCCAAGTACCTCTGTCTCGCGATCGCCGCCCTCGGCATCGGCCTCGCCTGGGGCCAGGGCGGCATGATGACGCTCGGCCAGGGCGTGTTCTTCGGTCTCGGCGGCTACGCCATGGGCATGTACCTCAAACTCCACGACTCGGGCGAGGGCCTGCCCGACTTCATGACGTGGAGCGGGGTGGAGAAGCTGCCCGCGCTCTGGGAGCCGTTCCGCAGCCCCGTGTTCGCGCTGGCGATGGTCGTGGTGCTGCCGGTGGCCGTGGCGCTCCTGCTCGGCCTGCTGGTCTTCCGCCAGCGGGTCCGTGGCGCCTACTTCGCGATCCTCAGCCAGGCGCTGGCCGCCGCGTTCGTGATCTGGCTGATCGGCCACCAGGGTCTCACCGCCGGCACCAACGGTCTCACCAACTTCTACGACGTGTTCGGGATGGACCCCCAGGAGGAGTCCACCCAGCGCACCCTCTACTTCACCGTGGTGGTCGTGCTGGGCGCGCTGTACCTGCTCGCCCGCCAGCTCGTGAAGTCGCGCTTCGGCCGGCTGCTGGTCGCGATCCGTGACGGCGAGGACAGGGTCCGCTTCCTCGGCTACAACCCCGCGACCGTCAAGACGATCACCTTCGCGGCCTCCGCGGCGATGGCGGGCATCGCCGGGGCGCTCTACGTGCCGGTCGTCGGGTTCATCTCCCCGGCGCTGCTCGGCGTGGTCCCGTCGCTGGAGCTGGTCGTGGCCGTCGCCATCGGCGGACGGTTCGCGCTCGGCGGCGCCATCCTCGGCGCCGTCCTCATGAACTACGGCCACACCGCCCTGTCGGAGAAGTGGGCGGACAGCTGGACCTACCTCCAGGGCGGCCTGTTCATCCTGGTGATCATGGTGGCGCCGAAGGGCATCGTGGGCCTCGCCCAGCAGTTCGGCGACTTCGTGGCCAAGCGGCGCGCCCCCCGGGCGCCCGAGGCCCCCGAGAGCATCGCGATCAAGGAGGAGGTGCCCGCATGAGCCTGCTCGAGATCAAGGACCTGATGGTCGTCTTCGACGGCTTCAAGGCCATCAACGGCGTGAACCTGTCGGTGGGGGAGGGCGAGCTGCGCTTCCTGATCGGCCCCAACGGCGCCGGCAAGACCACCCTGATCGACGTGATCACCGGACTGACCAAGCCGACCTCCGGGACGGTCACCTTCGCCGGCACTTCCCTGGTCGGCAAGAAGGAGCACAAGGTCGTCCGGCTCGGCATCGGCCGCACCTTCCAGACCTCGGTGGTCTTCGAGGAACTGTCGGTCGTGGAGAACCTCGACCTCGCCGCGAGCTTCCGGCGGCCCCTCGCCGCCCTGCTCCGCCAGCGCAGGACCGTCTCTGAGACGGTCGAGAAAGCGCTGGTCACCATCGGCCTGGAAGAGCTCGCCGACAAGCCCGCCGGCATCCTGTCCCACGGCCAGCGGCAGTGGCTGGAGATCGGGATGCTCATCGCGCAGGGCCCCAAGCTGCTGCTGCTCGACGAGCCCGTCGCCGGCATGAGCAAGGACGAGCGGGAGCGGACCGGCGAACTGCTCACCGAGATCGCCAAGGACCACACGGTGATCGTCATCGAGCACGACATGGAGTTCCTGCGGCGCTACGCCTCGACCGTCACCGTCCTGCACGAGGGAACCGTGCTGGTCGAGGGCGACGTCGCGGCCGTCCAGGCCGACCCCAAGGTCCAGGAGGTCTATCTGGGCCGCAAGAAGGAGGACGCGGCGTAATGCTCAAGGTTGAGGGACTGGAGGCCGCCTACGGGCGGGCGCGCGTCCTGTTCGGGATCGACTTCGAGGTCGAGGCCGGGCAGCTCATGTGCGTGATGGGCCGCAACGGCGTCGGCAAGACCACGCTGCTGAACTCGGTGATGGGCGTGCTCAGCCCGACGGCCGGCAAGGTGCTGTTCGAGGGCGAGGACGTCACGAAGCTGAAGACCCACGAACGGGTCAGACGCGGCATGGGCTATGTCCCGCAGGGGCACGAGACCTTCCCGCAGCTGACCGTCGCGGAGAACCTGCAGGTCACCCTGGAGGCGACCGCCCACCGCGACAAGAAGGCCGTCGACGAGGCGATCGAGGCGTTCCCGCGGCTCGTCCCGCTGCTCAAGCGCAAGGCGGGCTTCCTGTCCGGCGGCCAGCAGCAGCAGCTCGCGATCGCCCGCGCGCTGGTGACCAGGCCGAAGATGCTGATCCTCGACGAGCCGACCGAGGGCATCCAGCCGTCGATCGTGCTGGAGATCGAGACCGCGATCGAGCAGCTCCACGCGTCAGGGCTGGCGGTGCTGCTCGTCGAGCAGTACCTGGAGCTGGCGCTGCGGCTCGCCGACCGGTTCATCATCCTGGAGAGCGGCCACGTCGCCGCCGCGGGAGAGTCCGAAGACCTCAAGAACGACGACGTGGCCCGGCTCCTGGCCGTCTAACGCGCGTTGGTCAGGGTCTCCCACGCGATGAACTGCTCCAGACCCGCGGGGCGCTGCTTGAGCAGCGCCTTGCGGGTCCACGACAGCGGCGAGACCTTCCGGTACGCCTGGTAGCCGATCTCCAGGCCGGGGGCGAGGGACTTGCTCAGCCGCCCGCCGCACAGCCAGCCCGGCACCGGCTGCAGCCAGTGCTTCGACTGGAACTCCAGGGCCGCCGTCACCCGCGGCTTGAGCTCCTTGAACAGGTCCTTGTGCTGGAGCCGCGCCGTCGCCGCGGTCTGCATCGTCGCCGCGATCCCGTAGATCGGGTGGATCCGGTCGCGGCAGGTCTCCTGGGTCATGCCCTCGGCGTAGACGGGGCGGGGGCCGCCGTCGGCACACGGCTTCGGGTTCGGGTCGTTCTCGTTGATCGTCTCACTGCACGGCTGGTACCAGTAGGAGTCGAGGTCCCAGACCGGGACTCGCGGCTGGTGCGGCCGGTCCCCGTCGGAGGCCAGGTAGAAGTAGGACGGCACCCGGCTGCGCAGCAGCGCGACCCCCTTGTCGAAGGTGTGCCGGTCGTTGAGGAACACGCCGATCCCGGTCGTGGCGTCGGCCATGACGAGGTCCCAGTTCCCGTTCATCCCGTTGATCGCGTAGCCGTCCTTGACCAGCGGCAGGATCCGGGTGCGGAGCATCGCCTCGAACCGGTGGGCGTGGGTCCACTTCTTGCCCTTGGGCTGGGTGTGCCGGACGAGCTCGGCGGCCCGCACCCAGTTCTGTCCCGACCAGGCCGCGGCCAGCGGGGCGTCGCCGCCGGTCCGCTGCGGGTCCGCGGCCGACCAGGCGTCGAGGAACCGGGTGGCCTGCGCCAGATACCGCTTGTCCCTGCTGTACGCCCACAACAGCGCGTAGGTGTAGGCCGCGACCGAGTCGCGCCGCTCGAGGTCGCAGGCGGCGTTCGACCCCTCGCCGAACGGGCCGCACGCGACCAGCTTCGACGGCTTCGGCCTGGCCTTCAGCGACGCGTACTTCGACTTCTTGACGGTCTTGTAGGCCGTCTTCCACGGCTCCTTCTTCAGCCGTTTGCGGACGTAGTCCAGGTCGGCCTTGCCGAGCTGGACTCCGGGATGCACGAAGGCGACCTTCCGCGAGGCCGCCTTCGGCACCGCCGTCGCCGGAGCGGGGACGACGTGGGCGGCGAGGAGCCCGCCGAGAAGCAGGGGGGAGACGGCCAGAGCCGCCAGCTTTCTACGCACGCGGCTATGAAATCAGGTGATCAGTACTGTTTCGCTCCGATCGACTTCATGATCATGGGCCAGGCCAGATGGAACTCGCGGTTCCAGTACGCCCAGTTGTGCAGACCGTCGCCGTAGACGTGCGCCGTCACCGGGATCCCCATCGCCCTGAGCTTGGTCGCGAACGACTGGACGGTCGATCCGACCACGGCCTCGCCGTACCCGCCGATGATCCGCCACTGGAGGGCGTCGCCGAGGCCCTTCTCCTTCAGCAGCTCCTCCCACTGCGCGTCGAGCGGGCCCGCCTTGCCGGTGGTGCCGGAGGAGATGTACAGGCCGGTGCCGCGCAGATTCTGGGCCAGCACGTACGGGTCGTGCCACATCCAGTTGACCCGGTCCTTGACCGGGTCGCCCCATTTGGCCTTCACGCCGCCCTGCACGCCGTTGGCGATGTCGGTCCAGGCCAGGACCGTCGCCAGGCCCGGCTGGGTCAGGTGCAGGATGCCGCTGAAGGAGGCGGCGTACTTGTAGTAGCCGGGGTGGCGTCCGGCGAAGGTCAGCGCGCCCTGGCCGCCGGAGGAGATCCCCATGATGGCCCGCGCGTTGCTCGCCCGGTAGTTGCGCTCCATCAGCTGCGGCACCTCGGCCACCAGGAAGGTCTCCCAGTTGGGGCCGCCGCCCTTGCCGCCGTTGTACCAGTTGGTGAACCCGCTGCCCTGGCCGCCTTCCGGCATGACGACGAGCGCGTCGTAGCGGGCGGCCCAGTCCTTGAGGTCGGTCATGACGTCCCAGCCCTGGTAGTCGCCGGCGCCACCGCCGCCGAGCACGTACAGGACGGGCCATTTCCGCTTGGCGGTCTTGCTGTAGCCGCGCGGCAGGAAGATCCGCGCCTTCGGCTTCATGAAGGTCAGGGAGGGGGTGTCGATCGTGATGTCCACGACCCGGTCGCGGACGCCCTGCTCCTGGATGACCTTGGCGCCGGTGTCGGCGGGCGCGGCCGCGCGGGCGGCCGCCGGCTGGAGCACGGACACGAGCAGGACGGCCGCGGCCACGGCCGCTCGCTTCGCTGTCGGATGCACGAGAATCCCCCATATGGACGTTTGATCGAAAACTTAGCGGAAGATCACAAGATCCTGCCATCTGCCCTGTAGATAACGCGTCCCCCTCCGGCCATGGGCGCACGGGCCCAGGAGTCGGGCGGGGGTCGAACGGGAGTCGGGCGGTGGATCAAGGCGTGGACCCGGTATTACGGGGGAACTCCGGGCGCGAGGGCCATGCCGGGAGTGGTAATGCGTCATTCGACGGACGCCTTTACGCGGCGCTTAGGGGATTGGCGAGAATTCTCACGAGGTTCTGAGAATTGCCATTGTTCGCGGTGATCGCGATCACGTCGGACGCCCTCCGACCTGTGAGATCACCCTGCCGGGCGGAAAGTTCGAGTAGTGCGATGTGATCTGCGTCACAGGCGCGGGAGGTCGGACGGCAGGGTGTAACTGGGAGGTCCAGGTCTATCCTGGCCAACGCCAACTAATCACGGCGAAAGTAACGCCGGGGCAACGTGAGTCCTATATGGTCTCTACCGTTTCGTGTGATCAGTGCGGGTACGCACTGGTGAACTTGGAGAGCTCTCAGTGACCGACATGTCGACCTCATCGTCGACCCCGCCCTGGCAGCGGCCCGAACCCGACGCGCTCGGGTCCGACGGCGCGCCCCTGCGCGAGGAACCCCAGGACGGGGCGGGCGAAGCGCAGGAGGTCGGACCGGACTTCGAGTGGCTCACCGGCCGTTCCGCCACCCCGGCTCCCGCCGAACCGGACGACCCGCTGACCGTCCCCGACGCCGTTTCCCTCACCGCGGCCCTGGACGACGACCCGGAACCCGCGCCGTCGCCGCTGACCGACCCGCTCACGGCCGACCTCCAGGAGTCGCCGGCGCCCCCCTCGCCCGAGGTCGAGGACCACTCGCCCATAGAGCGGACCGTGCTGCGCGCCGCCGACGTCCCCGACGTGCTCCGCGACCTCGTCCGGGGCACGGCCAGACGGCGGGCCGAGTCCGATTCCGGTGCGGCCCTGGAGTTCAGGGAGCGGCTGGCCCGCTTCACCGACCCCGAACGCGCGGATCTGCTGCTGGAGACGGTCCGGGCGCAGGCGGCGGCCGTCCTCGGCCATACCGGAACCGGCGGGATCGACCCCGCCCGCGCCTTCCGCGACCTCGGGTTCGACTCGCTGTCCGCGGTCGAGTTCCGCAACGGCATGACGGCCGCGACCGGCCTGCGGCTGCCCGCCACGCTGATCTTCGACTATCCGACCCCGATCGTCCTGGCCGGATACCTCGTCGACGAGCTGCTCGGCGCGGCCGACGCCGGGTCGGTCTCGGCCGTGGCGAGGGCGGCCGACGACGACCCGGTGGTGATCGTCGGCATGGCGTGCCGCTATCCGGGCGGCGTCGAATCCCCTGACGACCTGTGGCGGCTGGTCGCCGAGGGCGGCGACGGCATCTCGGGGTTCCCCGCCCACCGCTCCTGGGACACCGACGGGATCTACGACCCCGAGCCCGGCACGCCCGGCAAGACCTACACCCGCGAAGGCGGCTTCCTGCACGACGCAGGGGACTTCGACGCCGGGTTCTTCGGGATCAGCCCCAACGAGGCCCTCGTCATCGACCCGCAGCAGCGGCTGCTGCTGGAAGCGTCCTGGGAGGCCCTGGAACGGGCGGGCATCGACCCGCTGTCGCTGAAGGGCGGCTCAGCCGGAGTCTTCGCGGGGCTGACCTACCACGACTATCCGTACAACACCAATACCGGGTCGATCGTGGCCGGCCGGGTGTCGTACTCCCTCGGCCTGGAGGGCCCGGCGCTGACGGTGGACACGGCGTGCTCGTCGTCGCTGGTGGCGCTGCATCTGGCCGCGCAGGCGCTGCGGTCGGGGGAATGCTCCCTCGCCCTCGCGGGCGGTGTGGTCGTGATGGCGACCCCGGACACGTTCGTCGAGTTCAGCACGCAGGGCAACCTCGCCGCGAACGGGCGGCCCAAACCGTTCGCGGCGGCGGCCGACGGCACCGGCTGGGGTGAGGGCGTCGGCGTCCTGGTGGTGGAGCGCCTGTCCGACGCGCGCCGCCTCGGCCATCCGGTGCTGGCGATCGTCCGGGGGACGGCCGTCAACCAGGACGGCGCGTCCAACGGCCTGACCGCGCCGAACGGCCCGTCCCAGCGGCGGGTGATCCGCGCGGCCCTGGCGA
>NZ_BAAGZI010000194.1:0-10545 GCF_054778695.1 Actinocorallia lasiicapitis | reverse complement strand
TCGACGCGCGGTTCGGGGCGGCGGCCGAGGAACTGTCCGAAGTGGGCGGGGGAGTCGGGGCCGTGCTGGCGGAACTGGCCGAGGTCGCGCGGCGGCTCGGCGTCCTGGAGTCGGAACAGCCCGCGCTGCGCGGCGAGATCGCCGACGTCGCGGCACGGGTCTCGGGGGTGCAGCGCAGGCTGGGCGCCGTCGAAGGGGCCGTCGCGGCGCTTTCCGGTCGGCTGGCCGGGGTGGAATGCGCGGTTCCGGTGACGGAGTAGTCACCGGAGTCTGGCAGAATGGCTTGCTGGAAACCTAGTCCGTCGGGCGCCCTCTCTCGTCCTGGCGTGACTGGCAGTCCATGAGTCGGAACTTCCGGGTCCCCACCTTGGACGTAACGGCTCTCCTTTTATGAAACCGGAGTTACCACACCCGTGGCTGTCAAGATCAAGCTCAAGCGTCTCGGCTCGATCCGTAACGCGCAGTTCCGCATCGTCATCGCCGACTCGCGCACCAAGCGCGACGGTCGCGCGATCGAGGAGATCGGCATCTACCACCCGAAGGAGAACCCTTCTCTGATCCGGGTCGATTCCGAGCGCGCCCAGTACTGGCTCGGCGTCGGCGCCCAGCCGACCGACTCGGTCGAGAAGCTCCTCAAGATCACCGGTGACTGGCAGAAGTTCAAGGGCCTGCCGGGTGCCGAGGGCACCCTCAAGGTCGCCGAGCCCAAGGCCGACAAGGCCGAGGTGTTCGCTGCCGCCGCCAAGGCCGCCGCCGACCTCGGCGACGCCCCCACCCCGAAGGCGAAGAAGGCCCCCAAGGCCGAGCCCAAGGTTGAGGCCGAGCCCAAGGCCGAGGAGGCCGCCGCCGAGTCCACCGAAGCCCCGAGCGAGGCCTAAGTGCTCGAAGAAGCGCTCGAGCACCTGGTCCGCGGCATCGTCGAACACCCTGACGATGTTCAGGTCAACGCCAAGCGGATTCGTGGTGGCCGGGTCCTCGAGGTGCGCGTGCACCCCGAAGACCTCGGCAAGGTCATCGGCCGGAGCGGGCGTACCGCGAAGGCCCTCCGCACGGTCTTGGGGGCGCTCTCGGGCGGCCGCTATGTCCGAGTGGACCTGCTCGACGTCAACGAGGTTCGCTGACCAGTGCAACTGGTAGTGGGCCGCATCGGCAAAGCGCACGGAATCCGTGGCGACGTCACCGTCGACGTCCGCACGGACGACACCGACACCCGGTTCGCGCCGGGAGTGGTGCTCGCCACGGATCCGGCGTCCGCCGGACCTCTGACGGTCAAGGACGCCAAATGGCATTCCGGCCGTCTCATCGTCCGGTTCACCGGGGTCGACGACAGGAACCGCGCCGAGGAACTGCGCGGAATCTGGCTCGTCATCGACTCGGCGGAGATCGTTCCGTCGGAGGACCCCGACGATTTCCATGATCAGCAACTGATCGGCCTGACCGTCGTGACGGTCGCGGGCGAGACCATCGGCACGATCAAGGAGATCCTGCACCACGCGCAGGACCTGATCGTCATCGATACTCCCGCCGGTGATCAGCTGGTCCCGTTCGTGTCGGCGCTCGTGCCGGAAGTCGATCTCGAGGGCGGACGGCTGATCGTCGACGCTCCCGAAGGTCTCTTCGAATAATGCGCTTCGACATCGTCACGATCTTTCCTGAGTACTTCGGCCCCTTGTCCGCCTCCCTGCTGGGGAAGGCGTCCGACAAGGGGCTGCTGTCGTTCGGCGTCCACGACCTGCGGGACTGGACCTACGACCGGCACCGGACCGTCGACGACACGCCCTACGGGGGCGGGCCCGGCATGGTGATGAAGCCGTCCCCCTGGGGTGAGGCCCTCGACGACCTGCTGACGCCCGGGGCACGGCTCGTGGTGCCGACCCCTTCGGGGCGTCCGTTCACCCAGGCCGTCGCGGGGGAGCTGGCCACGGCGTCGCACCTCGTGTTCGCCTGCGGGCGGTACGAGGGCATCGACTCGCGGGTCATGCGGCACTACGCGTCCGTCGTGCAGGTCGACGAGGTGTCGATCGGCGACTACGTGCTGGCCGGGGGAGAGGTCGCCGTCCTGGTGATGATCGAGGCGATCTCGCGGCTGGTGCCCGGAGTGCTCGGCAACTTCGAATCCGTGACCGACGACTCGTTCGCGCCCGGCCGGATGGAGACCCTCGTCGAAGGGCCCGTCTTCACCAAGCCGAAGGAGTGGCGCGGCCAGGAGGTGCCGGACGTCCTGATGTCCGGCCACCACGGCAAGATCGCGCGCTGGCGGCGGGACGAGGCGTTCCGCCGGACGGCCGCCCTGCGGCCCGATCTGCTCGCACGGCTCGATCCCGCCTCCCTCGACAAGCATGATCGCAAGCTGCTGGATACGCTGGATTTGGCCGCCGACCCAGGTCATGTGGCAAACTAGAGTGTCACCCGTGTGGTGCGCCGCCGGTCTGCCCGCAGACCGGCTCGCCGGATCCGACGGATCAGGCGATTTGATCATCGCGGCATGACGCCCCCATCTTCACACTGGGGCCTCTCGCTGCCCGCGAATACAGCAAGGATTTCCTATGCACACTCTGATCCGTGAGATCGAGCTGGCCGCCGTCCGGTCGGACCTGCCCGACTTCCGCCCCGGTGACACCGTCAAGGTGCACGTCCGGATCACGGAAGGCAAAGTCAGCCGTGTCCAGCTCTTCGAGGGCGTCGTCATCCGCCGTCAGGGCGGCGGCAACCGTGAGACCTTCACCGTCCGCAAGATCTCCAAGGGTGGCTACGGTGTCGAGCGGACCTTCCCGCTGAACCTCCCCGCCATCGAGAAGCTCGAGGTCGCGATCCGCGGTGACGTCCGCCGCGCCAAGCTCTACTACCTCCGCAACCTCCGCGGCAAGGCGGCCCGCATCAAGGAGAAGCGCGACTTCTAGCCTTCACCGGCACGTCACGCTCTCCACGGGCGGCACCTCTCACGAGGCGCCGCCCGTGTCCTTTTCCCCGCGAACGCCCGCCCGGCGAAGTCCAGGCTTCCGCCCGACCGGGCGTTTCGTCATTCTTGGTTCCCTCTCGACCTTCGTGTCCCGCAACCACCGCGCCCCGCCGCTAGGCTCGTCCTCCAATGACTGGCGAGGAGCAGAATCCGGCCACCACCGGAGCCGATCGGAGCGAAGTGCACCCCGACCCCACCCGCACCACCCCCTCTCCCGCCACCCTCCTCAACGGCCCCGCGTCGCCGCCTTCCGCCGCGGCCGGGCCGGCGGAGGGCGGGCGCCCGGTGGGTTCGGACGGTGCGCCGGGGGATCCGGCGGGCTCCGGACGTGGGACGGCCGAAGGCGTCGAGGATCCGCCGCGTCCGGGTGAGGGCGACACGGCCTCGGTGGACGGGGGTCCGGTGGGCTCGGGAGAAGGAGCGGTCATGGGTTCGGGGGAGGGTGGTTCGGTGTCTTCTGGGCTGGTCGGGGAGGTCGGTCCTGAGTCCGTCGGGGCCGGTGGCGGCGCGGGCTCGCGGGGCGACGAGGGCGGCACGGGCGGATCGGGCGGCGGGGAGACCCCGTCGGAGGATGGGGAGCCGGCGGGCGAGGAGGCCAAGCGGCAGCCGTCGTTCTGGAAGGAGCTGCCGCTGCTGATCGGGGTGGCGCTGGTGCTGGCCCTGGTGATCAAGGCGTTCATCGTCCAGGCGTTCTACATTCCGTCCGGCTCGATGGAGACGACGCTGCAGATCGGCGACAGGGTCCTGGTCAACAAGGTCGTCTACCGGCTGCGGGACATCTCCCGCGGCGACATCGTGGTCTTCAACGGCCTCGACAGCTGGGATCCGGAGGTCGAGCTCGAACAGCCGTCCAACCCGGTCGGCAAGGTGCTGCGCAGCGTGGGCACGGCGTTCGGCGTCGTCCCCGGTGAGAAGGACTACATCAAGCGCGTCATCGGAGTCCCCGGCGACCACGTTGTCTGCTGCGAGCCGGGGACGGGCCGGATCACCGTCAACGGTCATGCGCTGGACGAGACCTCCTACCTGTACACCGATCCCGCCACGGGCGAGCAGAACGTCCCGTCGGACCGGAAGTTCGACGTGGTGGTCCCCGAGGGCCGCCTGTGGGTGATGGGCGACCACCGCGAGGTCTCCTACGACTCCCGCGGCCACAGCGCCGACAAGGGCAGCGGCACCATCCCGATCTCCAACGTCATCGGCCGCGCCTTCATCGTCGTCTGGCCTCTGCCCCACGGGCAGTTCCTCCACATCCCCTCCACCTTCACCCAGCCCGGCCTGGCCTCCCCTCTCCTCCCCTACACCCCCCTCCCTCTGGCCCTGGCCGCCGCCTTCCCCCTGACCCGCCTGCTCCGCCGCCGCCGCTGAAACCCACTCCCGCTGGTGGGAGGGCGAGTTGGTTGTCGGTGCGGGGGCGTAGGGTGCCGGTATGTGCTGGCACGGGACGGTTCGGGCGCGGGTGGTCGCTGCGCGGGGGCGCCGGTGATTCCGGGCGTCAAGCGGTCTGCGCGGTTCACGCCGCGCAAGGACGCCGGGATGTACGGGTACGAGCGGGCGCTGGCGCGAGGCGGGTTCGACCTGGTCGCGGGCGTTGACGAGGCGGGCCGGGGCCCGTGCGCGGGCCCGCTGGTCGTCGCCGCGGTGATCCTCGGCGGCGTCAAGATCGACGGCTTGCGTGATTCGAAGCTGCTGACCGCCAAACGGCGCGAGGAGCTCTACAAGGAGATCACCTCCCGGGCCCAGTGGCACGCGCTGATCATCCCTCCGGCCGAGATCGACAGGGTGGGCCTGCACCGCAGCAACATCACCGGGATGCGACGGGCGCTCGCGGCACTGTCCGTACGGCCGTCCTACGTGCTGACGGACGGCTTCCGGGTGCCCGGACTGGAAGCGCCCGCGCTGCCCGTCATCAAGGGCGACCGGGCGGTCGCCTGTATCGCGGCGGCGTCCGTGGTGGCGAAGGTCACGCGGGATCGGATCATGACGGGGTTGCATCAGACGTATCCGCAGTATGGTTTCGACGTCCACAAGGGGTACAACACCCCGGAGCACATGGCCGCGCTCGACCTGCACGGCCCCTGCCCGGAGCACCGCTTCTCGTTCGTGAACGTACGCTCACGAATGCCGAGGCCAGGCGAGGACACCGGCCGGTAGAACCCCCGACCTGCGGAGATCATCGAGCTGGGGTGGCTGTCAGGTGCGGGGTTGCGGAACGATCAACCCCGTCTCGTAGGCGAGGATGACGGCTTGTGTACGGTCCCGTAGCTTCAGCTTGCTCAAGATCCGGCTCACGTGTGTCTTCACGGTCTCCTCGCTGATCACGAGCTGGGCGGCGATCTCCGGGTTGGACAGGCCGCGCGCCAGCTGTCTTAGGACCTGGGTCTCCCGCGCCGTGAGCGTGCCGAACCCGGCTGTCGGCATGTCCGGGGCCTGCGGGCGGAGCCGGGCGAACTCCGCGATCAGCCGGCGGGTCACGTTCGGCGCGAGGAGTGCCTCGCCACTTGCGACGATCCGCACGGCCTCGAAGAGGGTTTCGGCGGTGACGTCCTTGAGCAGGAACCCGCTGGCCCCGGCGCAGAGCGCGTCGTAGACGTAGTGGTCCAGGTCGAAGGTCGTCAGGATGAGTACGCGGGTGCCGGCCGGGTGTGCGCCGGTGAGCTGCCGGGTGGCGGTGATGCCGTCCATGCCGGGCATGCGGACGTCCATCAGCACGACGTCAGGGGTGAGATCCGCACAGAGCTGGAGCACCCGGGTCCCGTCGGACGCGGCACCGACCACCGTGAAGTCGGGCTGGGTCTCCAGCAGGGCGGCGAATCCGGTGCGTACCACCAGATGGTCGTCGGCGACGACGATCCGGATCTCCTCCGGCGAACCGGTCATCGAAAGCTCCCCGTCTCGACGGCCGCCGCGCTGAGCGCGGACTGACCCACCCTGGCGGGCAGCGCGGCCTCGACGAGGAAACCGCCGTTCGGCGCCGATCCGGAGCGTAGCTCGCCGCCGACCGCTGCGGCGCGTTCACGCATGCCCCGCAGTCCATGCCCCGAGCCGGACACCGCCTCAAGCGGTCCCGGCCCGTTGTCGCGGATCGACAGAAGCAGTGATTCCTCCGTGTAGGCCAGCTCGACGTCCACTGCGGCGCCCGGTGCGTGTCGCAGCGCATTGGTCAGGGCCTCTTGGGCGATGCGGAACGCGGCCAGTTCGACGCTCGGTTCGAGGGTCACCGGGCGTCCTCGCATGATCAGTCTCATCCCCGAGCCGCTGGTGTCACGTACGCCATCGAGCAGGTCGGTGAGCTGGCCGAGGCCGGGTTGGGGGTGGCGATCCTCGTCGTCGTTGATTTCGGTGTCCTCGCGGAGTACGCCGAGTAGCCGGCGCATCTCGGTGAGCGCAGCCCGCGCGGCATCGCCGATCTCCGACAGCCGCTGCGCCCCGGCGGCGGGCATTCCGGACGTGGTCAGCCGGGCCGTCTCCG
The DNA here is from genome assembly GCF_054778695.1 of Actinocorallia lasiicapitis. NCBI lineage: Bacteria > Bacillati > Actinomycetota > Actinomycetes > Streptosporangiales > Thermomonosporaceae > Actinocorallia > Actinocorallia lasiicapitis. Next base: position 4,117 of record NZ_BAAGZI010000194.1, on the reverse strand, counting down.
CTAGGACTGCGATCATGGAGATGTGGTGGGCGACGACGTCGTGCAGCTCACGGGCGATGCGCGCGCGTTCGCCGCGGGCGGTGTGCTCCGTCAGGCGACCCATGATGGCCTGTCGGGCAGCCCCATGCTGTTGGGCGTCGAAGTGCGCACGCAGGACGGAACCGGCCCATGCGGCGGCCGGTGCCAGCGAGGCCAGCACGCCGGCGATGATCGCGACCTCGCGCTCCGGTCGGCCGAGCAGCGACAGCACGAGAAACGCGAGGACTGCGACCGGAGCGAGCAGCAGGGCCCATCCGTATCGGGGGCCTACCCGGCTGAGCCGGTAGAAGGCGATCAAGGTGGCGCACAGGGCGGCGGCAGCCAGGGTGTGGACGCCCGCGAGTGACAGGATGGCCGCTGCGCAGATACCGGCCGCGGCTGCGGCAGGTGGCAGGAAGGCCAGCGGTAGTGTCCCGGCCAGCCCGAGCAGGCAGAAGACCACGGCATTCGAGAGGCTCCAGCCGGAGACCACGGCGCGCCCGACGGACTCGGCCGTCGCCGCGGCGCCCAGCAGGCCGCCCGCCACTGCCGGGAACTGCGGATCCGGTCCGGTCTGAATTTCCGTTCTCGCCCCGTCGCCACCCGTCAGGCCCATACCTGCATTCTGCCCGTTCCCGCTTGCATTCGAGCTTCCTCGGGGCTCGATCCCGAACGCCGTCCGCGGAACTGGCTCGGCGTAGCTCGCAAGGGGGACACCGTGTCGCGGCGTCGCCCGTACCAGCGAGGGCGAAGATGGCACTGCCACGTGATGTTCGCCGCAGCCGAAATTCCTAGTCTGACGGGTATGGCAGCAACCATTGAGGTCTCCGGTCTCCGCAAGCGCTTCGGGCGCACGGTGGCCCTGGACGGAATGACGTTCGGCGTCGAATCCGGCCGGATCACCGGCTTCGTCGGCCCCAACGGCGCGGGGAAGACAACGACGATGCGCGTGATCGTCGGACTCGACTCGGCCAACGAGGGCACCGCGTTGATCAGCGGGAAGCCCTACCGGGCGCTCCGGCAGCCGCTGAGCCACGTGGGCTCGCTACTGGACGCCGCCGCGCTGCACCCTGGCCGGAGCGCCCGTGGTCATCTCCTCTGGCTGGCGCACTCCCAGGGATTGTCCGCGCGGCGTGTAGACGAGGTGCTCGATCTGGTCGGCCTGAGATCGGCGGCCCGGCGGAAGGCCGGCGGCTACTCACTCGGTATGCGGCAGCGGCTCGGAATCGCCGGGGCCCTGCTGGGTGATCCGGCGACGGTGATGCTCGATGAGCCGTTCAACGGCATGGACCCGGAAGGCATCATCTGGATCCGCCGCTTCCTGCGGTCGCTGGCTGACCAGGGCCGCGCCGTCCTGGTCTCCAGCCATCTCATGAGCGAGCTCCAGGACACGGCCGACCAACTGGTCGTTGTCGGGCGCGGCAAGGTCATCGCCGACACCAGCGTGGCCGACCTCATCGGAGCCGCGTCAGGGAACCGGGTCGCGGTGCGCACCTCCGGCCCGCAGGACACGATGCGGCTCCTCGCGGAGGCAGGAGCCACCGTCGCGGCCATAGACAGGGACACCGTCACCGTGTCGGGGCTGGCCCCGGACCGAATAGTCGAGGTGCTGAACGCGGGCGAGGTGCCGTTCTCCGAGGTGGCGGCGCACCGGGCCACCCTTGAAGAGGCCTACATGGAAGTCACCCGCAACGCGGTCGAGTTTCGCGCCGCGGCTCCCACGGAGGCGGCACGGTGACCGCCACCATGACGTCCCGCCCGCCCGGCCAGAAGGCAGGGCGGGGTCGTTTCCCTCAGCTGCTGCACGCCGAGTGGACCAAGTTCCGCACCGTCCAGAGCTGGATGGGCGGCATGCTGCTGGCAGCGGTGCTGATGGTGCTGGTGGCCATGCTCGCCGGGTTCAGCAGTAACCAGGAGGGCGAGCAGCCCGCGCCGATCGGACCGGGCGGAGGACCGGTTACCGACAGCTTCTACTTCCTCCGCCAGCCGTTGAGCGGCGACGGCAGCGTCATCGTCTCGGTCGCCTCGCTCGAGAGCAGAATCCCTAAGAGCACAGGTGACCTGCGGCCTGGCGGTGTGCCCTGGTCGAAGGCCGGGCTCATCGTCAAGGAGTCCACCCGCCAGGGCTCGCCCTATGCGGCGATCATGGCGACCGGCGGACACGGCGTACGGATGCAGTACGACTACGTCAACGACATCGCCGGCCCCGCCGAACCCGCCCGCTGGCTGCGGCTGGACCGTGCGGGCGACACGGTCACCGGCCACGCCTCGGCCGATGGCACGAACTGGACCAAGGTCGGCGCCGAGCGGGTGAACGGGCTCGGATCGATCGTGCAGGTCGGCTTGTTCGTCGCCTCGCCTCCCGCAGTCGAGGGTCTGGGCTCCGCAGGAAGCATCTCAACGGCCACCTTCGGAGACGTCCGGTTCCAGGGAGGCTGGGCGGGGGGTGGACGGGGAGAGTGGACGGGCGAGCAGGTCGGCGCCGAATCACCCACCTTCGCCGGATACCCGGAGGGCTCAACGGGCTCATTCGCCCGGTCTGGCAGCGGATTCACCGTCACCGGCTCGGGCGACATAGCACCGGCAGTACGAGACACGCTGCCGACCGGCGGGACACTCCGCGACATCCTCACCGGCTCGTTCGCCGCGCTGATCGCGGTGATCGTGGTCGGAGCGCTGTTCATCACCACGGAGTACCGGAATGGCATGATCCACCTCACCCTGGCCGCAAGCCCGAAACGGAGCCGGGTGCTGGTGGCCAAGGCGATCGTGCTGAGCGGAGTCACCTTCGTCGCGGGGCTGGCCGGGACGCTGGTGGCGATTCCCCTCGGCGAGAAGCTCGCACGGTCCAACGGTGTGTACATTTTCCCGATGTCCTCCTGGACCGAACTCCGGGTGGCGCTCGGCACCGCGGGGTTGCTCGCGATCGCCTCGGTTCTCGCCCTTGCCCTCGGAGCGATCTTCCGGCACAGCGCGGGCGCGGTCACCAGCGTCATCGTGGCCATCGTGCTGCCCTACATCCTGATCGCCATCCCGTTCATGCCCGCGGGCGCGGCCGACTGGCTGGCCCGCGTCACACCGGGAGCGGCCTTCGCGGTCCAGCAGACGCTCGAACCCTACGGACAGGTCATGAGCCACTACACGCCCTACAACGGCTACTATCCGCTCGCGCCGTGGGCTGGTCTCGCCGTCCTGGCCGGTTATGCGATCGTCAGCCTGGTCGTGGCGTCCCTCCTGCTCAGCCGGAGGGATGCATGAGACTCGCGCTACACGCGGAATGGACGAAGGTGCGGACCGTCACGAGCCCGCTGCTGCTCCTGCTCGGCACCGTCGCGACGACAGTGGCCCTGGGAGCCGGGGCGACGTCGGTGGTGAGCTGCACGGCCAGCGGCTGCGGCGGCGACACGGCCAGGCTCAGCCTGACGGGCGTGTACGTAGGGCAGGCACTGGTCGCCGTCCTGGCCGTGTTGATCATGGGCGGGGAGTACGGCTCGGGCATGATCCGTACCTCGCTGACGGCGGTGCCGCGGAGGGTGACCGTCTTCACGGCCAAGGCCGTGACCCTCGCCGGGGTCGTGGCCGTCGCCGGAACGATCGCTGTCCTCGGGTCAGTGCTCGCCGGGCGGCTCATCCTGCCCGGCTTCGGCGACCGGGCGCTCTCCCTGACCGATGGACCTACGTTGCGCGCCGTCTTCGGGACGGTCCTCTATCTGATTCTGATCGGACTGCTGAGCCTCGGCGTCACGACCGTGGTGCGGGACACCGCCACCGGCCTCGGGGTGGTGCTCGGCCTGCTGTACATCGTCCCGATCATCGCCCAGACCGTCAGCGACCCGGGCTGGCAGCGAGGGCTCGGGAAGATCGCGCCGATGAGCTCGGGTCTCGCCATCCAGGCCACGACCGATCTCGACAGCCTGCCGATCAGCCCGTGGGCCGGGCTCGGCGTGACCGCCGGATGGGCCGCCGCAGCGCTGCTCGCCGGTATTTTGCTGCTGCGCAGGCGCGATTGCTTAAGGAGTGCCGGTCGGTGTGACCCATTTGCAGGGCTGGGGCGCGAGGAGAGGCCGGGGGCCGGGGGGACGAGCGGCCCGGGGGGGTG
>NZ_BAAGZI010000193.1:0-10600 GCF_054778695.1 Actinocorallia lasiicapitis | reverse complement strand
GCGCCGTCACGAGCGGGTGGTAGGGCAGGCACATCGCCTCGTCGCACTGGCCGTGCAGGACGACCGCGCCGGTCTCGGCCAGCACGGTCGTGAGCGCGTCGCCGGTGAGCCCGCGGACGTCGACGGTCTCGACGGCGACCGTGCGGGACCCCTGCGGCAGCACCTCGTACGAGCCGTCCGCGGCGCGCAGCCGGAGGCTGTCGTGGTGGTCGACGACCGTCTGGTAGGCGCGGGTCAGGTCGGCGGGGGCCAGGTGCGGCGCGACCCGCAGCATCATCCGCTGGCTGTAGCTCCCGGTCGGCCCCTGGAGCGACTCGAACCAGCGCAGGATCGGGGTGGCGGGGACGGGACCGAGCCCGGCGCCCTCCGGTTCGGCCTCGAAGGCGTCCTCGTCGGCGGGCCGGGCGATCGCGGCGAGCTCGGCGACGGTCTGGTGCTGGAACACCTCGCGCGGGGTGACGGCCAGCCCTTCCTGGCGGGCCCGCGCGACGAGCTGGATCGCGATGATCGAATCGCCGCCGAGGTCGAAGAAGCCGTCGTCGATGCCGACCTTCGGCAGGCCGAGCACCTCGGCGAACAGTGCTGCCAGGGTCTCCTCGTGGCCGTCGCGGGGGCCGCGCCCGGTGACGTTCGCGGTGAAGTCGGGGGCGGGCAGCGCCTTGCGGTCGAGTTTGCCGTTGGCGGTCAGCGGCAGAGCGTCGAGGAAGACGACGGCCGCGGGCACCATGTAGTCGGGCAGGTCGCGGTTGACGAACCGGCGCAGCTCGCCGGTGTCGACGGGCTCGCCGACCGCGTAGGCGACCAGCCGCCGGTCGCCGGGCCTGTCCTCGCGGACGATCACGGCGGCGTCGGTGACGGCCTCGTGCCGGACCAGCGCGGACTCGATCTCGCCGAGCTCGATCCGGAACCCGCGGAGCTGGACCTGCTGGTCGGCGCGGCCCAGGTACTCCAGGGAGCCGTCGCGCCGCCAGCGGCCGAGGTCGCCGGTCCGGTACATCCGCTCGCCGTCCGTGCCGAACGGGTTGGCGGGGAACCGTTCCGCGGTGAGGTCGGGGCGGTTGAGGTAGCCGCGCGCGAGGCCGGGGCCCGCGACGTACAGTTCGCCCACCGTGCCGGGCGGGACGGGCTGGAGCCGGTCGTCCAGCACGTAGATCCGCAGGTCGGGGATGGGCACACCGATGATCGAGCCGGGGGCCTCGGCGCAGTAGGCGCGGTCGAGCGGCTGGTAGGAGACATGGACGGTCGTCTCGGTGATGCCGTACATGTTGACCAGGCGGGGCGCGTCGTCGGCGTGGCGGGAGTACCAGTCGTCGAGCCGCTTGAGCTCGAGCGCCTCACCGCCGAAGATCACATAACGCAGCGCCAGGTCGGCCGGCTTCTCCGCGTCGGCCGCCATGAGCTGGTAGAACGCCGACGGCGTCTGGTTCAGCACCGTCACCCGCTCAGCGGCCAGCAGCTTCAGGAACTCCTCAGGCGAACGCGAAGTCGCGTAGGGGACGACCACCAGACGGCCCCCGTACAGCAGCGGGCCCCACAGCTCCCAGACGGAGAAGTCGAACGCATAGGAATGGAACAGCGTCCACACATCATCGGGACCGAACCCGAACCAGTGCTCGGTGGAGCCCATCAGCCGGATCACGTTGGCGTGCGGGATCACCACACCCTTGGGACGGCCCGTCGAACCCGACGTGTAGATCACGTAGGCGGGGTCCAGGGGCGACATCGCGACGACCGGGTCGGTGTCGGGGCGGCCCTCGGTGGCGGCGAGGACGGCGGCGTCCACGGTGAGGACGGGACGGGAGTCCTCGATCATGTAGGCGATGCGGTCGGCCGGGTAGTCGGGGTCCACCGGCACGTAGGCGGCGCCGGACTTGAGCACGCCGAGCACCGCGACGACCAGGTCGAGCGAGCGGGGCAGGGCGATCGCGACGAACGCGCCCGGCCGCGCACCCTGGTCGATCAGATGGGCGGCGAGCCGGTTGGCGCGGGCGTTGAGCTCCCCGTAGGTGAGGGTCGCGCCGTCGCAGGTGACGGCGGGCGCCTCGGGTGCGCGGGCGGCCTGCGCCTCGAACACCGCGTGGATCGTGGTGGGGGCGGCGGCCGAGGCAGGCTGGGCGCCGCCGGAGGACCAGACGTCGAGGATCGTGGCGCGCTCGGACTCCGCGAGCAGGTCGACCGAGCCGATGGGGGCGTCGGGGTCGGTGGCGACGGCCGTCAGCAGCCGGACCAGCCGGTCGGCGAGGTCGCGGGCGGTGGCCGGGTCGAACAGGTCGAGCGCGTACTCAAGCCCGGCTTCGATCCCGGCGGGGCCGCCGTCGGAGCTGTGGGTCTCCTCCAGGTACAGCGACAGGTCGAACTTGGCGGCGCCCGTCGGCAGGTCGAGGGCCGCGACGGTCAGCCCGTCGAGCTCGGCGCGTGCCTCCGGGTTGTTCTGGAAGGAGAGCACGACCTGGAACAGCGGGTGGCGGCCCATGTGCCGGTCGGGGTTGAGCGCTTCCACGAGCCGTTCGAACGGCAGGTCCTGATGGGCGTAGGCCGCCAGATCCGTCTCCCGGACCCGCGCGACCAGCTCACGGAAGGTGGGGTCGCCGGAGGTGTCCGTCCGCAGGACGAGCATGTTGACGAACATGCCGACCAGATCGTCCAGGGCCTCATCGGTACGGCCCGCGATGGGTGAGCCCACCGGGATGTCGGTGCCCGCGCCCACCCTGGTCAGCAGGGCCGCGTAGGCCGCCTGCATGACCATGAACAGGGACGCGCCGGTCTCCCTGGCGAGCTGCTGCAGACCGCGGTGGACGGCGGCGTCGATGGTGAACGGCAGGGTCGCGCCGCGGAACGACGCCTGCTCGGGGCGGGGCCGGTCGGCGGGCAGGTCGAGCTGCTCGGGCAGCCCGGACAGCGCCTGCGTCCAGTAGGAGATCTGGCCGTCGAGGAGCCCGTCGAACAGGTCGTTCTGCCAGAGCGTGTAGTCGGCGTACTGGACGGGCAGCGGCGCCCACAGCGGCGGCTCGCCCCTGCGGCGCGCCTCGTAGGCGGTGACGACGTCGCGGGCCAGGGGCGCCATCGACCAGCCGTCGCCGGCGATGTGGTGCAGGACCAGGACGAGCACATGGTCGTCTTCGGCGAGGCGGAGCAGGCCGACCCGGAACGGCGGCTCGACCGACAGGTCGAAACCGGTGCCGGCGAGGGTGGCGAGCCGCACCGGGAGGTGCGCTTCGGTGGTCTCGGCGACCCGCAGGGCGGGGGTGGCGGCGGCCGGGTCCAGGACGAGCTGGCGGGGGGTGCCCGAGGCGTCCGGGAAGATCGTCCGCAGGGTCTCGTGCCGGGCGACGACGTCGGCGAGGGCCCGGCCCATGGCGTCGAGGTCGAGCGCGCCGGTGAGGCGGAGCGGGATCGGCAGGTTGAACGTCGCCGACGGGCCCTCGAACCGGTTGAGGAACCACAGGCGCTGCTGCGCGTACGACAGCGGCACCGCGGCGGGCCGTTCCCGGGCGGTGAGCGCGGGCCTGGCGGCCGCGCCCTCCGCGCGGTCCAGCCGGACGGCCAGCTCGGCGACGGTCGGCGTCTCGAACAGCGCCCGGATCGGCAGTTCGACGCCCAGCACCGACCGGACCTGGCTGATCAGCCTGGTCGCGGTGAGGGAGTCGCCGCCGAGTTCGAAGAAGGAGTCCTCGACCCCGACCCGGCCGAGGCCCAGCACCTCGGCGAAGACCCCGGCCAGGATCTCCTCCTGCGGGGTGCGGGGGCCGCGTCCCGCGCCGATCCCGGCGTCGGGGGCGGGCAGCGCCCTGCGGTCGAGCTTGCCGTTGGGGGTGAGCGGCAGTTCGGGAAGCTGGACGACCACCGGCACCATGTAGTCGGGGAGCGTCTCGGCGGCGAACGCCCGCAGCTCCTGCGCCGACACGGCCTCCCGGGTCACCACATAGCCGACGAGCCGTTTGTCGCCCGGCCGGTCCTCGCGGGCGATGACGGCGGCCTGCGCGACGAACGGATGCCGTTCGAGCGCCGTCTCGATCTCGCCGAGCTCCACCCGGAACCCGCGGATCTTCACCTGGTCGTCGGCGCGACCCAGGTACTCCAGGGTGCCGTCGGGCAGCCAGCGCACCAGGTCGCCGGTGCGGTACATGCGCTCGCCCGGCGCGCCGAACGGGCAGGCCGTGAACCGCTCGGCGGTCAGCCCGGCCCGTCCGAGGTAGCCGTGCGCGAGCAGCGGGCCCGCGACGTACAGTTCGCCCGGCACTCCCTCGGGGACCTGCCGCAGCGAACCGTCCAGCACGTAGGGGCGGCTGTTGCGGAACGCGGCGCCGATGTTGGGCTTCGCGCCCGGCAGGACGGGGCCGTTGAAGAAGTCGACGGACGCCTCGGTCGGCCCGTAGAAGTTGCCGACGCGCAGCCCCGGCAGAGCCGCCAGGTCCTCCCAGAGCGCCTCGCCGAGCGCTTCGCCGCCGAGCAGCACGGTCGACACCCCGGCCTCGAGTACGCCCAGCTCGCGCAGCGTCTGGAAATGCGAAGGCGTGGTGTTGACCAGGTCGACGGCGCGGTCGCGCACGTAGCGGACGAGCGCTTCGGAGTCGCGGCGCACGGCGTCGTCGATGATGTGCAGCTCCTGGCCGAACACCATGAGCAGCAGCCCGTGCCAGGACGTGTCGAACGAGAACGACGCGGTGTGGGCGAACCGCACCCGGCGTCCGGCGTCGGCGACGACCGGTCCCCAGAAGTCCGCGGCGTGCCCGTCGTGGTAGTTCACCAGGCCGCGGTGCGGCACGACGACGCCCTTGGGCCGTCCCGTCGAACCCGAGGTGTAGATCACGTAGGCCGGGGAGTCCGGGTGGATCTTGACGTCGGGCGCGGCCGCCGGGCCGTCGCCCAGCGCGGCCAGCCACTCGGGAGTGATCTCCAGCGCGGGGGAGGAGTCGGCGAGCATGTAGGCGATGCGGTCGGCCGGGTACTCCGGATCGACCGGCACGTAGGCCGCGCCGGTCTTCAGCACGCCGAGGATCGCGACGACGATCTCCGCGCCGCACGTCAGCCGCAGCGCGACCCGGGCGCCGGTGCCGACGCCGAGCGAGATCAGCTTGTTCGCGACGCGGTTGGCCCGAGCGTCCAGATCCGCGTAGGTCAGGGCGACGAGCCCGCCGGGCCCGGGTGCGCCCTCCCCGGTCGCGGTCGACGGCTCGGGGCTCCGCGCCACCAGGGCCGTGAGGTCAGGGGCGGCGGCGACGCGGGCGTCCCACAGCTCCACGACCGAATCGGCCGAGAGGTCGGCGACTGGGCCCGACCAGGAGGCGAGGGCCGCGCGTTCGGCGTCGGACAGGAGGTCGAGGGAGGCCAGCGGCTGATCGGTGTCGTCGAGGACGGCGTCCAGGAAGCGGGAGACGCGGGCGAGCAGCGCCTGCGCCTCGGGCTCGGTGACGACGTCGGCGCGGTAGTGGATCCGCAGCGACAGCCGCTCGCCCGGCATGATCACGAACGAGAGCGGGAAGTGGGTGGCGTCGTAGGAGTCGAACCCGGTGAGCCGCAGCCCGTTCAGCGTGCCGTCCATCGTGGACGGGTCGAACGGGTAGTTCTCCAGCACCGTGATCGTGTCGAACAGGGCCGGGTGGCCGGCGGCGCGCTGGATGTCCGACAGCCCGAGGTGGTGGTGCGGGAGCAGCTCGGCCTGCTCCTCCTGGAGCCGTTCGAGCAGGTCGGCGATGGTGTCGTCGCGGCCGACGCGGACCCGGATCGGCAGCGTGTTGATGAACAGGCCGATCATGTCCTCGACGCCCGGCAGGTCGGCGGGGCGACCGGACACGGCCTGCCCGAACACCACGTCGTCGCGGCCGGTGAGCCTGCCGACGACGATGCCCCACGCGGCCTGGAGCAGCGTGTTGATCGTGACGCCGTGGCGGCGGCCGACCCTGGTGAGCTTCTTGGTGACGGCCGCGTCGAGCTCGATCCGGACCCGCTGCGGGATCACGGCGGGCAGTTCGGCGGCGTGCGGGGCGACCAGCGTCGGCTCGTCGAGCCCGGCCAGGGCCTCCTGCCAGGCGGCTTCGGCGGCCTTGCGGTCCTGCTTGGCCAGCCACGCCAGATAGCTCTTGTAGGCGGTGGGGCGGGGCAGGCCCGTGTCGGTGCCGCCGGCGAGGTAGAGCGCGAACAGCTCGGTCGCCAGGACGGGGGTCGACCAGCCGTCCAGCAGGATGTGGTGGTTGGTGAAAATCAGCCGGTGCCGTTCGGGCGCGGTCCTGACCAGGACGAAGCGGAGCAGCGGCGGGTCGAGCAGGTCGAACCGGTGCAGCCGCTCGGCGAGGACCCGCGCGGCGGCCTCCTCCTCGGTCAGCTCGACCTCGAACCAGGGCAGCGCGACGTCACGCGGGATCACCTGGACGGGACGGCTGACGTCCTGGTCGGTGAAGGCCGCGCGCAGGTTCGGGTGGCGGCGCAGCAGGGTCTCGGCCGCGCCGCGCAGCGCGGCCACGTCCAGCGGCCCTTCGAGGTCGAGGACGAGCTGCGCGGTGTAGACGTCCTGGTCGTCGTATTTCGCATGGAAGAAGAAGCCCTGCTGGAGCGGCGAGAGCGGAAGGATGTCCTCCAGGCCGTTTCCGGCGGTGTCCCTCGCCTGGCTCACCCTTCACTCCCCTTTTTCCGCCATGCGGCCTGAATCGCTTCGATCTCGGATTGTTCCAATTCGACCAGAAGGTCGGAGCTGGTGAAGCCACCGGCGTTCTCGTCCCGTGCGTGGGCGACGAGCCCGCGCAACGCCGCGAACCAGGCTTCGCCCAGCGCGCGGACCTCGTCCTCGGTGAACAGCGCGCCCGGCCAGCTCCACGTCACGGCCAGCTCGGGGCCGCCGGGGCCGTCGTAGGCGATCGCGCTGATCTCCAGCGGGTGCGCGGCTGGCATCGCCGGGTCCTCCCCGGACGGCAGCGGCTCGGGCGCGGGGCTCCAGTCGCCCTCGTCCCGGCCGACCCGGCCCAGGTAGTTGAACGCGATCTGGGCCTGCGGCAGGTCCTCCAGCTCCTCGCCGGTCTCGGCGTTGAGATGGCGGAGCAGGCCGAAGCCGATGCCGTTGTCGGGCACCTGCCGCAACTGCTCCTTCACCTTCTTGATCGCCTGCCCGGCAGCCTCGCCGCCCGCGCCGACCTCGGCCCAGTCGCTGGGGCCCGGGTCCAGCCGGACGGGGTAGAGGCTGGTGAACCAGCCGACCGTCCGGGACAGGTCGACGCCGGGGAACAGCTCCTCACGGCCGTGGCCCTCGAGATCGACGAGCAGCCCGGTGCCGCGGCCGCCGCGCTGCTTGCGCCAGTGGGCGGCGGCCAGCGCGAGACCGGTCAGCAGCACGTCGTTGACCCGGCCGTGGAAGACCGTGGGAACGGTGCTGAGCAGCGGTTCGTCGGTCTCGGCGCGCAGCGTCAGGGTGAGTTGGCGGGCGGTGGCCGCCGTGTCGGCCGCCGGGTCGAGCGCCCGCGCGGCGAGCCTCGGGTTGGTGCCCTCGACCAGGTCGAGCGAGGTGTCGAGCTCCTTCACCCGCTCCGGGTCGGCGGCCTCCGCGGTGAGCCGCTGCGCCCAGCGCCGGAACGACGCGGGGACGGGCGCCAGCACCAGGCCGACGAGCGCGCTGACGAAGTCAGGCAGCAGGATCCGCCAGGAGACGCCGTCGACGACCAGATGGTGCAGCACGAACAGCAGGCGGCCCTGCTCGTCGCCGGCGTCGAACCAGACGATCCGGCCGGTGTGGCCCTCGGCCGGGTCGAGTTTCGCGGCGGCGGCGCGGACCTCCGCGTGGATGGTCTCCAGCCGTTCGGCGTCGCCGAGCCCCGCGACCGGGACCCGGGTGACCAGGCCCTCGGCGGGCACCGCGCCGACCGGCCGGACGACCGGCGGGCCGTCGGCGTCCAGCCGGAGCCTCAGCATGTCGTGGTGGTCGAGGGTGCGCCGCCAGGCGTCCGTCAGCGCCTCGACATCCTGGCCGGGCGGGACCCGCAGCAGCACCGACTGGTGGAAGCCGTCGCTGGAGCCGCCGCGCTCACGCAGCCACGCCATGATCGGGGTGACCGGGACGGGGCCGAGGCCCGCGCCTTCGGGTTCGGTCTCCAGCTGGGCGTCGGCGGCGTTGCGGGCGATCGCGGCGAGCTCGGCGACGGTCTGGTGCTGGAACACCTCGCGCGGGGTCAGCAGCAGCCCGGACTGGCGGGCCCGGGAGACGAGCTGGATCGCGATGATCGAATCGCCGCCGAGGTCGAAGAAGCCGTCGTCGGCGCCGGCGCGGGCGGGCAGTCCGAGGACCTCGGTGAACAGGTCGGCGAGGAGTTCTTCGCGTTCGCCGCCGGGGGCGCGGCCGGACGCGCCGACCGTGATCTGCGGTGCGGGCAGGGCGCGGCGGTCGAGCTTGCCGTTGCCGGTGAGCGGCAGCGCGTCGAGCAGGACGACCGCCGAGGGGATCATGTGGGTGGGCAGGTCCGCGCCGACGAACGTCCGGATCTCCTGGGCGTCGAGCTCGCCGTCCGCGACGACGTAGGCGACGAGCCGTTTGTCGCCCGGCCGGTCCTCGCGGTCGATGACGGCGGTGTCGCGGATCCGCGGGTGCTTGGCGAGCGCGGCTTCGATCTCGCCGAGCTCGATCCGGAATCCGCGGATCTTGACCTGGAAGTCGGAGCGGCCGAGGTATTCCAGGGTGCCTTCGCGGGTCCAGCGGGCGAGGTCGCCGGTCCGGTACATGCGGCTGCCGGGGGTGCCGTGCGGGTCGGCGACGAACCGTTCGGCGGTGAGGGCGTGCCGGTCGTGGTAGCCGCGGGCCAGGCCCGCCCCGGCGACGTACAGTTCGCCGACGACCCCGGCGGGGACGGGCTGGAGCCGGTCGTCCAGCACGTAGATCCGCAGGTCGGGGATGCCGGTGCCGATGTGGGAGCCGGGCGCGGTCGCGCAGTACACCTCGTCGAGCGCGAGGTGGGTGACGTGCACGGTCGTCTCGGTGATGCCGTACATGTTGACCAGGACGGTGTCGGCGTGCCGTGCGTACCAGTCGCCCAGCCGCTTGAGCTCGAGCGCCTCACCGCCGAAGACCACATAACGCAACGCCAGGTCAGCGGGCTGCTCCGCGTCGGCCGCCATGAGCTGGTAGAACGCCGACGGCGTCTGGTTCAACACCGTGACGCGCTCAGCGGCCAGCAACTTCAGGAACTCCTCAGGCGAACGCGAAGTCGCGTAGGGGACGACCACCAGACGGCCCCCGTACAGCAACGGACCCCACAGCTCCCACACCGAGAAGTCGAACGCATAGGAATGGAACAGCGTCCACACATCATCGGGACCGAACCCGAACCAGTGGTCCGTCGAGGTCATCAACCGGATCACATTGGCGTGCGGGATCACCACACCCTTGGGACGGCCCGTCGAACCCGACGTGTAGATCACGTACGCCGGGTGTTCGGGGTCGATCGCCACGGCGAGGTCGGTCGCCTCGTAGGAGTCGAGCGGGGCCGCCGCGTAGAACTCCTCGTCGACCGTCAGGGCGGGCCGGGCGTCTTCGAGGGTGTAGGCGATGCGGTCGGCCGGGTAGTCGGGGTCGATCGGCACGTAGGCCGCACCCGACTTGAGCACGGCGAGCACCGCGACGACCAGCTCCAGGGAGCGGGGCAGCCGGAGCGCGACGAACGCCTCAGGGCCCGCGCCCCGCGCGCGCAGATGGCGGGCCAGCCGGTTGGCACGGCCGTTGAGCTCGGCGTAGCTGAGGGTGGTGTCCTCGAACGTGACGGCCGGGGCGTGCGGGTTCGCGGCCGCGCGCGCCTCGAACGCCGCGACGATCGTCGGCGGGAGCTCCGCCGTGGCGGCGGGCGACGCCGCCCATGCGGTGAGGATGGTGGAGCGTTCGCCGTCGGTCAGCAGGCTGGTCGCGCTGAGCGGCGCGTCGGGTGTGGCGAGCAGCGCGGCGAGCCCGCGTTCGAACCGGGCGAGGAAGTCGTCCGCGGTGCGCGGGTCGTACAGGTCGAGCGCGTACTCCAGCTCGCAGTCGAGCCCCGCGGGCGCGCCGTCGGCGGTGAACCGCTCGGTGAGCATCAGGAGCTGGTCGAAGCGGGACACCCCGGCGGTGAGGGGTTCGACCTGGGCGGTGAAGCCGTCGTGGTCGAGCCGCGCCTCGGGGTTGTTCTGGAAGGTGAGGCCGTTCTGGAACAGCGGGTGGCGGCCCATGTGGCGCTCGGGGTTGAGCACGTCCACGAGCCGTTCGAACGGCAGGTCCTGATGGGCGTAGGCCGCCAGATCCGTCTCCCGGACCCGCGCGACCAGCTCACGGAAGGTGGGGTCGCCGGAGGTGTCCGTCCGCAGGACGAGCATGTTGACGAACATGCCGACCAGATCGTCCAGCGCCTCGTCGGTGCGGCCCGCGATGGGTGAGCCGACCGGGATGTCGGTGGTGCCGGACAGCTTCGCCAGGACCGTCGCGTACGCGGCCTGGACGACCATGAACGGCGACGAGCCGGTGGCGCGGGCGAGCTCCACGACCCGGCCGTGGACGTCGGCGGGCACCGTGGCGTGTGCCGTGCCGCCGCGGAACGACGCCTGCTCGGGGCGGGGCCGGTCGGCGGGCAGGTCGAGCTGCTCGGGCAGCCCGGACAGCGCC
>NZ_BAAGZI010000192.1:0-10620 GCF_054778695.1 Actinocorallia lasiicapitis | reverse complement strand
GGACCGTCAGGACGAGCAGGCCCGTGGTGCGGCGGCGACGGCGGGCGATGATCGCGGCCCGGCGGGCGCGGCGCGGAGCGGGCGGCAGGATCGGCTCCGCGACGGCCACCGAGGAGAACTCGTCGTCGTCCTCGACGGCCGGATCACCCGTTTCCGCCGGAAACTGGTCGCGGCGGTGGAGGAGCCGGGAGAACGACGTGGTGGTCTCGGTGTCGCGGTGCAGCCACATGGGTACCAGGACGATGGCCCAGACGGCGACGATCGCGAGGTAGAGGAGGGTGCTGCTCATCGGCGTCCCTCCTTGAGCCGGGTGGCGAGCCGGTCCGAGGGAGCGATGCGGGTCTCGGACGTTTGCATGCTCACGTCCCGCACGGTAGGACCCGGTGTCTGCGCTTGACGAGCATACGGGGCGGTGTGTCGTGAGATCTCTCTAGCAATGACCCTCACATGACCGAACTTTTCTTGATCATGAGAGTCGTTCCCCTGCGGACTGTCAGTGGCGGGCGCTACGTGCGCGCCAGCGGGCGCCCAGCCCGTCCGGTGCGTCCTCGGCGGTGAGGGCGTAGCAGATGTGGTCGCGCCAGGCGCCGTCGATGTGCAGGTGGCGGCGGCGGACGCCCTCGTCGCGGAAGCCGAGTTTCTCCACGACGCGGCGTGACGCGGCGTTCTCCGGCCGGATCGACGCCTCGATCCGGTGCAGCCCGACGGTGAACAGGCAGTGGTCGACGGCGAGGGCGACCGCGGTCGGGATCACGCCGCGGCCGGCGTAGGCCCGGTCGATCCAGTATCCGAGCTGCGCGGAGCGTGCCGAGCCCCACACGATCGCGCCGATGGTGAGCTGGCCGACGAACTGGTCGTCGTAGGTGACCACCCAGGGCAGGGCGAGCCCGTGCCTGGCCTCGCGCCGCATCGTGGTGACCATGCCGAGGTAGGGGCCGAGACCGCTGCGGAACAGGGGGGTCTCGGGGTTGGTGGGCTCCCAGGGGCGGAGCCAGTCGGCGTTGCGGACGCGGACGTCGCGCCAGACGGCGGCGTCCCGCATCCGTAGCGGACGCAGCCCGACCGGGCCTTCGGCGAGCGCGACCGGCCACCCTCTCATGCGTTCCACACGATCCATGATTGCTCGGACTGGCCCTTATCCGCCATCTGATTGGCGCGGGTGGTCTCCGCCGCCGATCTGTGCGACGGCGTGGGCGAGCACCGGTCCGAGGACGCCCATCCCGTCGCGGACGCCGCCGGTGGAGCCCGGCAGGTTGACGATCAGTGTGCCGCCGGCGACCCCGGCGAGCCCCCGCGACAGGATCGCGGTGGCGGGCCCGGTGCGGCGGAGCGCTTCGGGGATGCCGGGGATCTCCCTGTCGAGCAGGGGGCGGGTCATCTCGGGGGTCTGGTCGGTGGGGGTCAGCCCGGTGCCTCCGGAGGTCACCACGATGTCGTAGCCGTCCGCGACGGCCTGGGTGAGCACGGTCAGGACTGCTTCCCCGTCGGGGACGACGCGCGGCCCGTCGACACGGCAGCCGTACTCGCGGAGCAGTTCGGCCAGGACGGGCCCCGACCGGTCGTCGTAGACGCCGGCGGCGGCCCTGCTCGAAACGGTGACGGCCAGAGCCCGCATCACGCCTCCCAGTGCCCGGTTTTACCACCGGTCTTCGCCACGACCCGGACGCCGTCCACGCGTGCCCGGGGGTCCACCGCCTTGACCATATCGATGAGGGCCAGGGCGGCGACGGTCACCGCGGTGAGCGCTTCCATTTCGACGCCGGTCCGGTCGGCGGTCCTGGTGACGGCCTGGATCTCCACGCCGCCGTCGACGATCGCCAGTTCGACCTTGACGGAGTGCAGGGCGATCGGGTGGCACATGGGGACGAGGTCGGGCGTCCGTTTCGCCCCCATGATCCCGGCGATCCTGGCGACGGAGATCGCGTCGCCTTTGGGGACGGCGCCGTCGCGCAGCAGGGCGACGCATTCGGCGGACAGGCCGACGGTGCCGACGGCGGTGGCGGTCCGGACGGTGATCTCCTTGGCGGAGACGTCGACCATCCGGGCGGCGCCCTTTTCGTCCAGGTGCGAGAATTCGGTCACGAGGGAAGCTTAAGGACGTGCACGCGGGAGCCGGCGGGCACCTCGGTGGTCTCGGGCGGCAGGACGATCAGCCCGTTGGCGTCGGCGAGCGCCATCATCTGGTGGGAGCCCTGCGCGGCGGACGCGCGGACCGCGTAGGAGCCGCCCGCGAACTCCAGGGAGGCCCGCAGGTACTGCTGGACGCCGGGGGCGGAGCGCAGCGGTTCCGTGCAGGTGGCGGTGACGACGGGCAGGCCGTCGGCGGGCAGCCCCTGCAGGTGGCGGAGGGCGGGCCGGACGAACACCTGGAACGACACGTACGCCGAGACGGGGTTGCCGGGCAGGGTGAAGATCGGGCAGCGGCCGTCGAGGAGCCCGAAGCCCTGGGGTTTGCCGGGCCGCATCGCGACCTTCTCGAACGCGACGTCGCCGCCGCCCGACAGGACCTCTTTGACGACGTCGTAGGCGCCCATCGACACCCCGCCGGTGGTGATGATCACGTCGGCCTGGGCCATCAGGTCGTCGAGGGTCTCCTTGACGGATCCGGCGTCGTCGCGGACGAACGTGTGCCGGACGCCGATGCCGCCGGCCTCGTTGACGGCCGTGGTGAGCATGAAGGAGTTGGAGTCCCAGATCTGCCCGTAGGACAGGTCGGTGCCCGGGTCGCGTAGTTCGTCCCCGGTGGACAGCACCACGACGCGGGGCCGGGGCCGGACGGTGAGCTGGGCGCGGCCGACGGCGGCGGCCATGCCGAGCTGGGGAGCCTGCAGGAGGGTTCCGGCGGGCAGCACCACGTCGCCCGCGCGGACGTCCTCGCCGGCGCGCCGCACGTAGCCGCCGGGGGCGTTGCCCTGGCGGATGGTGACGTGGACGGAGCCGCCGTCGGTCCATTCGACGGGGATCACGGTGTCGGCGCCGCCCGGCATCGGGGCGCCCGTCATGATCCGTGCGGTGAGCCCGGGCCGCAGGCCGAGGACCCCGCCGTCCCCGGCCGCCACATCGCCCACGACGGGCAGGGTGACGGGCAGGTCGGCGAGGTCCGCGGCGCAGACGGCGTAGCCGTCCATGGCCGAGTTGTCGAACGGGGGCAGGGAGACCGGAGCGGTGACGGGCTCGGCGAGCACCGTCCCGGCGGCTTCCAGCAGCGCCACCTGGAGGGGCGGCAGCGGGGTCAGCCGATCCAGGACGGCCTGCAGATGCTCCTCGACGGTTCTCATGCCCTCATGTATCTCACATCAGGACTGCCGGCCGACGAACTCCTTCAGCCAGGCCAGGAAGTCGGCGCCCAGGTCGTCCCGTTCGGTGGCGAACTGGACGACGGTCCGCAGGTAGTCGAGCTTGTCGCCGGTGTCGTAGCGGCTGCCGCGGAACAGCACGCCGTAGACGCCGCCGCCGTGCTCGGGGTCCATGGTGGCGAGGGTGCGCAGGGCGTCGGTGAGCTGGATCTCGCCGCCGCGTCCGGGCGCCGTCTTCTCCAGGACGTCGAAGACCGCCGGGTCCAGGACGTATCGGCCGATGATGATCCAGTTGCTGGGCGCCTCACCGGCGGCGGGCTTCTCGACCAGGTCGGTGACGTTGACCACGTCGTCCTCGAGGTTGGCCGAGATCGCGGCGCAGCCGAACTTGGAGACCTGGTCGGGCTCGACCTCCATCAGCGCGATCACCGAGCCGCCGTACTGCTGGCGGACCTCGATCATCCGCTGGAGCAGGTTGTCGGTGGAGGCGATGAGGTCGTCGCCGAGCAGCACCGCGAACGGCTCGTGGCCGACGTGCTGGCGGGCGCAGTGCACGGCGTGGCCGAGCCCCTTGGGCTCACCCTGCCGGACATAGTGGATCTGGGCGAGTTCGGCCGACTCCTGGATCGAGGCGAGCCGCACCTGGTCGCCCTTGTTGCGCAGCGCGTCCTCGAGCTCGTAGGCCCGGTCGAAGTGGTCCTCGATCGATCGCTTGGACCGACCGGTGATCATCAGGACGTCGGACAGGCCGGCGGAGACGGCCTCCTCGACGACGTACTGGATCGCGGGTTTGTCGACGATCGGCAGCATTTCCTTGGGGGTCGCCTTGGTGGCGGGCAAGAATCGTGTTCCAAGCCCGGCGGCGGGGACCACTGCCTTCGTTACGGGTGAGATGTCGGCCATGAGAAAAACCCTAGTCAACTCAGGAGGGTGCCGAGTGCAGGAAGACGTTAAGGCTCCATTGCGTACGCGTATACGAGCGGGACGCAGACACCTGGAGCCCCACGAGCGGGCACAGGCCTCCTCCAAGATCCGGGACGCGCTGCTGACCGTCCCGGAGATCGAGATGGCCTCGTCCATTGCTGCCTACTCGTCGGTAGGTTTTGAGCCGGGCACCCAGAGCCTGCTGTTCGCGCTCTGGAAACGCGGATCGTATGTGCTCCTTCCCCGTTTGCTGCCCGATGGTGATCTGGATTGGGCGTCCTACGAAGGCCCCGACTCGCTGGTCGAGGGCCCGCGCGGGATTCTGGAACCGACCGAACCGCCCCGCGGTCCCGGGGCCGTCGGCGCGGCGGACGTGGTGCTGGTGCCCGCTCTGGCCGTCGACCGGGCGGGCCGGCGGCTGGGCCAGGGCGGCGGCTCCTACGACCGGGCACTGGCCCGGGTGGGACCCGCCATCCTGACGATCGGTGTGGTCTACGACGCCGAATTCGTCGACGAAGTTCCGGCTTTTCCGCACGACATTCCCGTCAGGGCCGTCGTCACACCCTCCGGGGGGTTCCGTAGGCTGACGCCATGAAGATCGCGGCGCTGCTCCCCCTGCCCGAAGACCTGCTCAGAGCGCTTTTCGCGGAGCTGGACGCCGAACTGGTCGTCCCCGCGACCAGGGACAGGGCGGGGCTGCTCGCCGCGATCGCCGACGCCGAGATCATCGTGGGCGACTTCACCGGCGAGCTCGGCCTGGACGCGGCGGCCGTCGCGGCGGCGGAGCGGCTGCGGTTCGTGCAGCAGCCGCAGGTCGGTACCGACAGCCTGGATCTGCGGGCCCTCACCGACGCGGGGGTCGTGGTCGCCAACTCGGGGCCCGCGAACGTCCGGTCCGTCGCCGAATGGGCGGTCGGCGCGGCGTTCGCCCTCTGCCGCAGGACGGCCTGGGCCGACCGGCGGATGCGCGAGGGCGCGTGGCTGCAGCGGGCCGTCGGCGGGCGTGAGCTGCACGCCCAGCGGATCGGGATCGCCGGATACGGCGCGATCGGCTCGACGGCGGCCGGGCTGTTCCGGGCGCTGGGCTGCCGGGTCTCCTACTGGAACCGGTCGGTGAAGGACGATCCCGGACAGGTCGGCCTCACCGAGCTGCTGTCGGGCAGCGACGTCCTGGTGGTGACGCTGCCGCTGACCGCCGACACGCGCGGGCTCCTCGGCGGCGACCGGCTCGCGCTGCTCCCCCCGGGCGCGCTGCTGGTGAACGTCTCACGCGGCGGGATCGTCCCGGACCAGGCCGTCCTGGACGCGCTGCGCTCGGGCGCCCTCGCCGGCGCCGCACTGGACGTCTTCGAGACCGAACCCCTGCCCGGAGGGCATCCGCTGCTCGCCGAGGAGAACGTCCTGCTGTCCCCGCACGAGGCCGGGGTTTCCGACCAGGCCCAGCTGGCGATCATTCAGATCGTGCTGTCCAATCTGGCCGCTGCGCTGGGCGGACGCCCGGTTGAGCACGTCGTGAACGGTCTGAACCCGATTATCCGGGCGCGGACCATCTGATCCTTCCGGGATAATTGACACGGGAGGTGGCCATTGCGACTCGAAGCGTGGTTGGCACTGGGCGCGGCGATGGTACTCGTCGCGATCGTCGCGGTGCGGCTGTCCAACCGGCTAGGGCTGCCCAGCCTGCTGTTCTATCTCGGCCTCGGCCTGCTGCTGGGCGAGTCGGGCGCCGGATTCCGCTTCGACGACGCCGCCCTCGCCCAGACCCTCGGCCTGGCCTCCCTGGTCATCATCCTGATCGAGGGCGGTCTGACGACCAACTGGCGGCAGGTCCGCGGCTCGGTCGCACCCGCTCTGTCGCTGGCGATCATCGGCACCGCCATCAGCATCGTGATCGTCGCGGGGGCCGCCTACTGGCTGCTGCACCTCGACTGGCGGCTCGCGCTGCTACTCGGCGCGGTCCTGGCGCCCACCGACGCCGCCGCCGTCTTCTCCGTGCTGCGCCGGCTGCCGCTGCCGCACCGCCTGTCGGGGATGCTCGAAGCCGAATCGGGATTCAACGACGCGCCCGTCGTGATCCTGGTGATCGTGCTGAGCGCGCCCGACCACCACACCTCCGCGCTCGGGCTGATCGGGCTGCTGGTGTTCGAGCTGGTCGTCGGCGGGCTGGTCGGCCTGGCCATCGGCTGGACCGGGGCATGGGTGCTGCGGCGCGCCGCCCTGCCGGCGTCCGGCCTGTACCCGCTGGCCGTGATGTCGCTGGCCGTCGGCGCCTACGGCAGCGCCACCCTCCTGCACTCCAGCGGATTCCTCGCCTGCTACCTCGCCGCGCTCGTCCTGGGCAACGCCCGCCTGCCGCACCGGCCCGCCACCCTCGGCTTCGCCGAAGGCATCGCCTGGCTCGCGCAGATCGGGCTGTTCATCATGCTGGGCCTGCTGGCCTCCCCCACCGACCTGCCCGGCGAGCTGTGGCACGGCATCGTCGCGGGGCTGGTGCTGGTGTTCATCGCCCGTCCCGTCTCGGTCCTGGTCTCGACGATCGGGTTCAAGGTCGGCTGGCGGGAGAAGACCTTCCTGTCCTGGGCGGGGCTGCGCGGCGCCGTCCCGATCATCCTGGCGACCGTCCCGATGACGGAGGCCATCCCCGGCTCCGACAAGCTGTTCTCCGCCGTCTTCGTCATTGTGGTGATCTTCACTTTCGTGCAGGGCCCGACCCTGCCGCCGCTGGCGCGATGGCTCAAGATCACCGTCGAGGGGGCGCCGACCGAACTCGGCGTCGAGGCCGCCCCCCTGGAAGAACTCCACGCCGACCTGCTGGAAATCAAGATCCCCGTCGGGTCGCGGCTGGCCGGAGTGGAGATCTTCGAGCTGCGGCTGCCGCCCGGCGCACTGATCACACTGGTGCTGCGGGAGATCGTCGGGGCCGAAGGAATAGTCGAACGGCAGAGCTTTGTTCCCTCACCGACCACCGTCCTGCAGGAACGGGACGAACTGCTCGTCGTCACCACCGCCGACGACCGCGAGACCGCCGAACAGCGGCTGCGCGCGGTGAGCCGGCGCGGAAAGCTGGCGGGCTGGTTCGGAGAGCACGGCGAGTAGGCCTTACCATTGGCAGTCGACGGAGCCGAGTGCCAGACAGCGAAGGAGGGCACGTGCCCACGTACCAGTACGCCTGCAATGACTGCGGCGAGGGTCTGGAGGTCGTCCAGAAATTCACCGACGACGCCCTGACCGAATGCCCCAACTGCGGCGGAAACCTGCGGAAGGTGTTCTCCGCCGTGGGCATCGTGTTCAAGGGCTCCGGCTTCTACCGCAACGACTCCCGCGGCTCCGGCAAGTCGACGACACCGACCACGACCACCCCCGCGACCCCCGAGAAGAAGGCCGACCCGGCGCCGGCGAAGCCCGCCGCGCCCGCCCCGTCGGCGCCCTCCTCCTCGACGTCCAGCGCGTCCGCCTGAACCCTGACACGGAAAGATCCCCGACCGCCGGGCGCGGTCGGGGATCTTCCCTGTTTCAGGAGACCGGCTCGTAGGAGCGGTCGTCCCGGACGCCCTCCGCCTCACCGACGGCGAGCCTGCTCGGCCACCAGATCCTGCCGCCCAGGTCATAGGCGAGCGCCGGAAGCAGCAGACTGCGGACGATCAGCGTGTCGAACAGCACCCCGAACGCGACCACGAACCCCATCTCGACCATCCCGACCAGCGGAAGCACCGTCAGCGCCGCGAACGTCGCCGCCAGCACGAACCCCGCCGAGGTGATGACGCCGCCGGTGACCGTCAGGCCCCGGACGATGCCGCGGCGCGTCCCGTCCACCTGGGACTCCTCCCGCACCCGGTGCATGAGGAAGATGTTGTAGTCGACACCGAGCGCCACCAGGAAGATGAACGCCAGGAGCGGGAACCCCGGGTCGACCGCCTCGAAGTCGAACACGTACTTGAAGATCACACCGCAGGCCCCGAGCGTGGCCAGGAAGCTCGCGACGACCGTCGCCATCATCAGCAGCGGCGCGACCAGCGAGCGGAGCAGGCCGATCAGGATCAGCACCACCACCACGAGCACGATCGGGATGATCAGCAGGTTGTCGTGGGAGGCGGCCTCGTTGATGTCGTAGGACGCCGCCGTCATACCGCCGACCTTGGCGTCCGAACCCGGGACGGCGTGGACGGCGTCGCGGAGCTTCACGATCGTGGTCTGGGCGGCCTCGGAGTCGGCTTTGCCGTCCAGAATCGCCTCATAGCGGACCAGATCGCCCTTCACCTCGGCGTCGCCCGGCTGGAGGATGCCCGGGGTGCCGGCGATCGCCGTCTTCAACGCCTCCGACTGCGCCGCCTGACCGATCACGATCACCGGCGAGCCCGTGCCGACCGGGAAGTGCCGGGCGTACATCTCCTCGCCCACGATCGAATCCGGCTTGTCGACGAACGCGCCCTCGTTGGAGAAGCCCTGCGTGTTCAGCGAGCCCATCCCCAGCATCATCACGCCCAGGACGACCGCCGTGCCGATCCACAGAGTCCGCGGACGCCGCCCCACCAGAGCCGCGACCTTCGACCAGATCCCGTGCTCACGCTCGAACGCCTCCGGGTCCTCCCACTTGACGTCATAACGCGGCACGACCGGCCAGAAGATCGCCCGCGGCATGATCACCAGCAGGGCGGGGAGCAGCGTCATCATCGCCAGCAGCGAGCAGAGCACACCCGTCGCGGCGACCGGTCCCAGACCGGCCGTCGAGTTCAGCTCGGCGACGATCAGGCACATCAGGCCCGCCGCGACCGTCGCGGCGCTCGCCACGATCGCCGGACCGGCCTTGCGCAACGCGATCGCCATCGCCTCGTGCTTGTCCGGATGCCGGTGCAGTTCCTCCCGGTAGCGGGCCACCAGCAGCAGCGCGTAGTCCGTCGCGACCCCGAACACCAGGACGTTCAGGACACCCGCCGTCTGCCCGTTCACCGTGACGTCGAAATTGTCCGCCAGCAGATAGACGACGGCCATCGCCGTGATCAGCGCCGCGACCGCCGAGAACACCGGAACCAGCCAGAGCACCGGGCTCCGGTAGATCACCAGCAGCAGGACGATCACGACCCCGCCGGCCGCCATCAGCAGGAAACCGTCGAGGGACTCGAACACCTCGATCTGGTCGGCGGCCGCCCCCACCGGGCCCGTCACCTGGACGTCGAGACCGGGCGGCGGACCACGCTCGATGATCGCGCGGGTGGCGTCGGTGGCCTCGACCTCCTTCTCGGCCTGCACCGGGAACAGGACCTGCAACGCCTGGCCGTCCTTGGCCGCGATCGGACCCGTGACCGGACCCCCGATGCCCTCGACCGACGCGAACTCCTTGGCGTCCTGCGCGGCCTTCGCCTGGTCGGCGGGGGTGATCCCGCCCTTGTTCTCATAGACGACGACCGCGAGGGACGTCTCCTCGGTCTCGAACTTCTTCTGCAGTTCCAGCACCTGGGTCGACTCGGCTCCGCCCGGAAGCCACGCCGCCGCGTCGTTCTCCTGGGCGTCGCCCAGCCGCCCGCTGAGCGGCGCCAGCACGAACAGCGCCGCCAGCCAGACCAACAGGATGAGCCACTTCGCCCGGCGGCCTGCCGGGAGGGTTGCGAGAGTCCTCATTGCCTTTCCCCGTTGCTTCGAGTTATGTCGCGTTCACACGATCAGCCTGTCCCGACCAATCACGATATGTCAAGTACTATCGCGATCACTCGGCACCTTCTTGATGGTCTCCCGCGCCCCGCGCCGCAGACCATCGGGGATCTCCCCGACCGCACCCCGATGTTCGCCCGCCCCCACACCCCTGGACATCACCCCCGCGAGCCGACCTCACCCTCCCCCTCACGTACTAGCCCCGACCACCCCGCACCCCCAGCGCACTAGCCCTTCCAGCGGTTATCCACAGGGCTGGGAACGATCATCCGGCCGGGCGCCTAGCCTCGCTTTCATGAACTCGCACTCCGCTCCCCAGAGCCTCCGCCGCCCGGTCGCCACCCTCCGCCCCACCAGCGGCCGGGCCCCTGGGCGGGCTCGGGGAGGGGGTGGTTTCGGTGGGTGGCCGAGGGGTCGGATGGCGGGGGCCGTCGCGGGGCATCGCCGGGTGCTGGCCGCGTTACTGGCCGGGCTGGCGGCACTGCTCGCGCTGCACACGCTCCGGCCCGGGAACGTCGGGGTGGCGACCCTGACGGCCGTCAGGGATCTGCGCGCCGGGGCGGTCCTCACAGCGGCCGACTTCGGTTCGACGCCGCTGCGGTCACGACCCGACGGGGCGGTGGCGCGGCTTCCCGACGGGGCGATCCTGGCCGCGCCGCTGCGGCGGGGTGAGGCGTTGACCGACGTGCGGCTGCTCGGGCCGGCGCTGCTGGAGAGCTACGGCGCCGCCCAGCCGTCGATCCCCGGGGTGCTC
>NZ_BAAGZI010000191.1:0-10680 GCF_054778695.1 Actinocorallia lasiicapitis | reverse complement strand
GGCGGCCTTGCGGGTGGTGCGGCGACGCTTGGGCGCGGCCTCGGCGACCGGCTCCTCGGCCGGGGCGACGGCCTCGGGCTCAGCGGCCTTCGTGGTCTTGGCGGTACGGCGCGTGCGACGAGCCGGAGCAGGCGCCTCAACGGGCGTCTCCTCCTCGGCGACGGCCTCCACGACCACGGGCTCCGCGACCGGTTCGGCCTTCACCGCGGTCTTGCGGACGCGCGTGCGCCGGACCGGGGTCTTCGGCTCCGGCGCCACCGCCGCCACCTCATCATCCTCGAGAACGGCATCCTCAAGGACGGCATCCTCGAGGACGGCTTCGACGACGGCCTCGGCGTCCGGGGTCAGCACACCTGACTCCAGGGCCTCGACCAGCGGCGCGGCGGGCTCGGCCGGCGTCACGACGATCGTGGCGGGCACGTCGTCGGGCTCCGGCGGCGGACCTGCGGGACGGGCCGCGCGGCGGCGCGCCGGCGGCTTGCGCTTGGGCGTGGCGGACTCTTCCGTCACACCCGCGGCGGGTTCGTTCTCTTCGTTGTCGAGCATTCGGGTCGTCTCCCGTCAGGCTCCCGGGCAGCACCGATCCCGCCGCCGGCCGCAGCCGGGGCGTCGTTCTCGGTGCGCCGCACAGGAGCTCCTCAGTCTTGGCGTCGTGGCCATGCCACGACGAAGCTTCATGTGGACGCGCCCGACCGTCCCCTGAGGTCCACCGTCCGCGCTGGACGGCTTGCCCGGACCTCTTGGTCAGGCGCCGACGCCGGTTACCGCTCCGGCCGCGACCGCGTGGTCACGATCGGCTTCCAGCGGATCCGCGAGCCTTCCGGTGCTCTCGTCGAGCGGCCCCTGCGCCAGCCTGGTCACCAGTGGAGGTGACGGCGGCGCGAGGTCGGCTGCCTGACGGAGTCCGGTGAGGACGTCATCAGGACGTACGGCGGGTGTCGCGTGCCGTACGACCATGCGCAAAACAGTTCCCGTACCGGCGTCCGACGGTTCGACCGTCAGCGCGGCGACCGCGCCCCGGGCGTCGAACCGGCGCCGGCCCTTCTTGGTGAGGCGTTCCACCTCGATCATCTCGGACCCGAGAAAGGTCTGGACGGCGGGCTCGGCGGCGTCGGGTGCGACACCGTCCAGCCGTACCAGCCACTCGGACGCCTCGAGAAGGTCTGCCAACGCCGTGCCCACCCGGGCCGGCACCACGTCGATGACGTCGATGCCGTCGGGGAGCGCCGCGTCGAGCTCGGCTCGCACCCGCGCAGGGTCGCGGGTCTCGGTGAGCCCGATCTCGAGGTATTCGGCCTCGCTGGCCGTACCCGTGGCCGCCGCACCCGCGTAGGAGATCTTCGGGTGCGGAGAGAATCCGGCACTGAACGCGACAGGGATCCCGGCGCGCCGCACTGCGCGTTCCACGGCCCGGGAGATGTCACGGTGGCTGGTGAACCTCAGGCGGCCCCGCTTGGTGTAGCGGACCCGCAGCTTCTGGATCACCGGAGCCGGTGCTGGACCGTCCGGCATGGGAGCCAGTGGTCTTGTCCTTCCTCATCGTCGGTGGCCCGGTGGACCACCGAAATCTCGCTGTGCGGCCGCCTTCGGACGGCCCCAAACTCAAGTGTCTGCCCCTAGGGTACGGGGCCGGAGACCCGGCCCACGCCAGCGGCGTCCACCGAAAAGGCGGGAAGAGCCGGAAAGCCCCGTTCCCACAGCGGTTTGACGCCCTGACCACGAGCGAGGTTCACCTCGTGGGTCACTTCCCGCAAGTGAACACTTTTGAACCTCCGGGCGCAACGATCCTCAGCGGCCGTCGACCACCGAGAGCGGCAGCAGCTTCTTTCCGGTCGGGCCGATCTGGATCTCCGTGCTCATCGACGGGCAGACGCCGCAGTCGTAGCAGGGGGTCCACCGGCAGTCCTCGACCTCGACGCTCTCGTCGGTGGAGTCCTTCCAGTCCTGCCAGAGCCATTCGCGGTCCAGGCCGGCGTCCAGGTGGTCCCAGGGCAGGACTTCGACCTCTTCGCGCTCGCGGGTGGTGTACCAGTCGAGGTCGACGGTCTGGTCCTCGAACACCTCGGCGGCCTTGGCGATCCAGCGCTCGTAGGAGAAGTGCTCGGACCAGCCGTCGAAGCGGCCGCCGTCCTCCCAGACCTTGCGGATCACGGCGCCGACCCTGCGGTCGCCACGCGACAGCAGACCTTCGACGATCGACGGCTTGCCGTCGTGGTACCGCATCCCGATGGCGCGGCCGTACTGCTTGTCCATCCGGAGCGTGTCGCGCAGGGCGCGCAGCCGCCGGTCGACGGTCTCGTGGTCGGCCTGCGCGGCCCACTGGAACGGGGTGTGCGGCTTGGGCACGAACCCGCCGATGGACACGGTGCAGCGGATGTCGCGGCTGCCGGTGGCGTCGCGGCCCGCCTGGATGACGCGCTTGGCCATCGCGGCGATGGCCATGACGTCCTCGTCCTGCTCGGTGGGCAGGCCGCACATGAAGTAGAGCTTGACCTGCCGCCAGCCGTTCTCGTAGGCGGTGGTCACGGTGCGGATGAGGTCGTCCTCGGAGACCATCTTGTTGATGACCTTGCGCATCCGCTCGGACCCGCCCTCGGGGGCGAAGGTGAGACCGGAGCGGCGGCCGTTGCGCGAGAACTCGTTGGCCAGGGTGATGTTGAAGGCGTCCACGCGGGTGGACGGCAGCGAGAGGCTGGTCTGGGTGCCCTCGTACCGGTCGGCCAGGCCCTTGGCGACCTCGCCGATCTCGGTGTGGTCGGCGCTGGACAGCGACAGCAGGCCGACCTCGTTGAAGCCGGACGCCTTGAGCCCCGCCTCGACCATGTCGCCGATCGTGGTGATCGACCGCTCGCGGACCGGGCGGGTGATCATGCCGGCCTGGCAGAAGCGGCAGCCGCGGGTGCAGCCGCGGAAGATCTCCACGGAGAACCGCTCGTGGACGGTCTCGGCCAGCGGGACCAGCGGGGTCTTCGGGTACGGCCAGGCGTCGAGGTCCATGACGGTGTGCTTGACGATCTGCCACGGCACGCCGGGACGGTTCGGGGCCACCCGCTGGATCTTGCCGTCGGGCAGGTAGGACACGTCGTAGAACTTGGGCACGTAGACGCCGCCGGAGACCGCGAGGCGCATCAGCAGGCCGTCGCGGCCGTCGGGGCGGCCTTCGCGCTTCCACTCCCTGATCACTTCGGTGATCTTGAGGACGATCTCTTCGCCGTCGCCGAGGACGGCCGCGTCGAGGAAGTCGGCGATCGGCTCGGGGTTGAACGCCGCGTGGCCGCCCGCCAGGATGATCGGGTCTTCCTCCCCGCGGTTCACCGCCTCCAGCGGGATCCCGGCCAGGTCGAGCGCCGTCAGCAGGTTGGTGTAGCCCAGCTCGGTCGAGAAGGAGACACCGAGGATGTCGAAGGCGCCGACCGGGCGGTGGCCGTCCACGGTGAACTGCGGGATCTTGTGCTCCCGCATGATCGCCTCAAGGTCGGGCCAGACCGAGTAGGTGCGCTCGGCGAGCACGCCCTCGCGCTCGTTCAGCACCTCGTACAGGATCTGGACGCCCTGGTTGGGCAGGCCGACCTCGTAGGCGTCGGGGTACATGAGGGCCCAGCGCACCTCTGCGGAGTCCCACTCCTTGACCTGGGAGTTCAGCTCGCCGCCCACATATTGAATGGGTTTCTGCACCGACGGCAGCAGCGGCTCCAGCCGGGAGAAGACCGACTCAACAGGCATGGCTTACCTTCCGGAACGATGGCTGGGATCAACTGCCCAGCGTACCCGCACCCCGGGACTGCCGTGGCGTTACAGCGAGCGGCTGCCCCGCATGTGCACGCCCTGGAGCAGACCGAGGGCGATCAGGGTGGCGAACGTGGCGGATCCGCCGTAGGACACGAACGGGAGCGGCAGGCCGGTGATCGGCATGATCCCGATACACATCCCGACGTTCTCGAACGCCTGGAACCCCAGCCAGCAGACCACTCCGGTGGCCACCAGCGTGCCGAACATGTCGCTGGCGTGGACGGCGATCCGCAGCCCCCGGTAGAGCACGATCCCGATCAGGGCGACGATGACGAGCGACCCGACGAACCCGAGCTCCTCCCCCGCGACGGTGAAGATGAAGTCGGTCTGCTGCTCGGGGACGAACTGGCCGGTGGTCTGCTCGCCCTGGAACAGCCCCTTGCCGAACATGCCGCCGGAGCCGACCGCGATCTTCGCCTGTGCGGCGTTGTAGCCCGCGCCGCGCGGGTCGGCCGTCGGATCGAGGAACGCCGTGAACCGGGCGATCTGGTAGTCCTTCAGCAGCCCCATCATGACGACGGCGACCGCCAGCAGGATCCCGCCGGCGACCAGGCCGAGGGTCCAGCGCTTGGACGCCCCCGACACCGCGAGCATCCCCAGGACGACGGCCGCGAACACCATCGTGGTGCCGAGGTCGGGCTGGAGCATGATCAGCGCGGCGGGCACGCCCGCGACGGCGAGCGCGATCAGGATGTCGCGCCGGCCGGGGCCCACCTCACCGTCGCGCGGCTCCCCCAGGATCATCGCCATCAGCACGACCAGGCCGACCTTCGCGAACTCCGACGGCTGGATCTGGAACCCGCCGCCGATCACGATCCACGAGTGCGAACCGTTGACGGTGTCGCCCAACGGCGTCAGCACCACGATCAGGCCGAGCACCGACAGGCCGTAGAGGATCGGGGCGTAGGCGCGCAGCA
The DNA here is from genome assembly GCF_054778695.1 of Actinocorallia lasiicapitis. NCBI lineage: Bacteria > Bacillati > Actinomycetota > Actinomycetes > Streptosporangiales > Thermomonosporaceae > Actinocorallia > Actinocorallia lasiicapitis. Next base: position 5,974 of record NZ_BAAGZI010000191.1, on the reverse strand, counting down.
GCCGGTAGTCGAACGACGCGACGACCCCGTACAGGACCGCGCCGATCGCCAGGTTGAGGACGTGTTTCTTCAGGAACGCCTCGGGGTCGGCGCGCAGCCCCGCGCGTGTCGCGGAGAACACCAGCAGCGAGGAGATCACGGCGAGGGCGAGCAGCGGCAGCACCAGGCCCCAGTCGAGCCGGCGCAGGACGGAGTCGCGCCGTGCCATCCGGCTGGTCCACGACCGCTGCGTCCCGTAACCGCCGATCATCGGTTCACCTTCGGAAGCTTGGCCGGCAGCTTGCCGCCGGGCAGGGCCGCGGGCTTGCCGTCGAGCCCGTACATCGCCTCGTAGATCTCCCGGACGGCCGGCGCCGCGTAGCCGCCGCCGGTGCCCGCGTCGGTGACCATGACGACGACCGCGTATCTGGGGTCGTTCGCCGGGGCGTAGGAGGCGAACCAGGCGGTGTCGTCGTAGCCGAAGACCTCGGCCGTCCCCGTCTTGCCCGCGATGTGCACCTTGTCCATAGGGAAGCCGGCGAACGCGCCGGCCGCGGTGCCGCCGGTCGTCACCTCGGCGAGGCTCTTGCGCATGTAGGCGAGGGTCTTCGGGCTGACCGGCAGCCGGCCGTCGACCTTCGGTTCGATCCGCCGGACCAGGGTGCCGTCCGGGCGGACGACCGCGTCGGCCACCCGCGGGACGACCAGCCTGCCGCCGTTGGCGACGGCCGCGTAGGCGCGGGCGAGCTGGAGCGGGGTGACGAGCACGTCGCCCTGGCCGACGGAGAAGTTCGCGGCGTCACCGGCGCGCCACACGAACCCCTCGGCGCAGTTCTCCTTGGAGATGGCCGTCAGGTAGGCGGCGCGCGTCGGGCTCTTCAGCTCGGGGTAGCCGGTCTTGGCGCGCTTGCAGTCGACCTTCTTGGTCGCCTCCCAGTAGTCGCGCTTCCAGGAGCGGTCCGGGATCCGGCCCGGCAGCTCGTTGGGCAGGTCGATCCCGGTGCGGGAGCCGAAACCGAACGCCCGCGCCATCTTGACCATGGGATCCTTCGGGTCCTTCACCGGCCGGGTCGAGCCGTCGCGCAGCCACTCGTCGTAGGCGAACTTGTAGAAGATCGTGTCGCAGGAGACCACGAGCGCCTGGTGCAGGTTCATCGGCCCGTGGCCCTGGCCCTCGAAGTTGTGGAAGACCCGGTTGCCGACGGTGTAGCCGCCGGGGCAGTCGTAGGTGCCGTTCAGCGGGTAGCCGTCGCTGATCGCGGCCGCCAGCGAGGAGACCTTGAAGGTCGAGCCGGGCGCGAACTGGCCCGAGATCGCCCGGGAGATCAGCGGCTCGCCGCGCTTCTTGCCCAGCAGGGCGTCGTACTCGTCCTGGGCGATGCCGCCCGTCCAGATGGACGGGTCGTAGGTCGGGTAGGAGGCGAGCGCGACGACCTTCCCGGTCTGGACGTCCATGACGACCCCGGCCGCCGACGGCTTGCCGCCGTGCTTCTTCACCTTGTCGACCTGCCGGGCGATGGCCTTCTCGACCGCCGCCTGCACCTTGGCGTCGATGCTGGTCACGAGGTGCGCGCCCGGCACGGCCTCCTCTTCCGAGGCGATCCCGGTGACACGTCCCCGGCTGTCGACGTTGACCTTCCGGACGCCGGGGACGCCGCGCAGGTCGACGTCGTACTCGGCTTCGAGGCCGTCGCGGCCGATCAGGTCGACCCCGCTGTAGCCGGTGACCTTCAGCCCCTTGCGGAGGTCGAGTTCGCCCTGGGTGACGGGCTGGAGGTAGCCGAGCGCCTGGGCGGCCGACGCGCCGTCCGGCCGCGGGTACTCCCGGACGGCCTGGACCTGGGCGATGATCCCGGGGAACTCCTCCTGCCGTTCCAGGATCTGGATGCCCTGCCGCGGATCGACCCGGTCCTCCACGGGGATCGGCTGGTAGGGCGAGCCGGGCCAGCACGGCCGGGGCACGGTCGGCGAGCAGAGCCGCACCTTCTGCTGGATCTTCTCCGGCGTGGTGCGCAGGACCCCGGCCAGCTTCGCCAGGACCGCGGCCCCCTTGTCCTTCTGCCGCGACAGGACCGTGGAATCCACCGACACGACCAAGGCGGTCCTGTTCCTGACCAGGGGCAGGCCGCGGTCGTCGAGGATCGAGCCGCGGACCGCCGGGACCACGATGTCGCGGGTCCTGTTGTCGGCCGCGACCTCCTGGTAGTGCTCGCCCTGCAGGACCATCAGAGTCCACATGCGCCCGCCGAGCACCACGAGCAGCGCCCCCACCAGGACGTGGAGCACGACCAGCCGCGTGTGGGTGCGCGGATTCATCGGTTCTGCCGCCCGAGCGTGGCGTACCCGGGGACGGACAGGCCGCCGCGCGGGCCGGTGCGTTCGGTGCGCCGCGACAGCCGCAGCACGATCCAGACCACGAACGGGCTGGCGAGCAGGTCGTACAGGACCGTCAGCGGGAGGATCCGGGAGACCAGCGGCCACGCGGCGCGCGGATCGCCCAGCATCATCCCGACGACGGCGTAGGCCAGCGTGCCCAGCAGCGCGCCGACGGCGACCGCGACGAACGGCAGGGTCTGCGACCGCTCCATCTCATCGCTCACCAACCCGCACGCGTACCCGATCAGCGTGTACACCAGCGCGTACATGCCGATGGCGTGGTCGGCGGGCGGCACCAGATCGGTGGCGAGCCCCGCGCCGAACCCGGCGACCATGCCGACCATCTCGCCGTTGAACAGCGCCAGCGCCACGACCGTCAGCAGCACCACGTCAGGGGTGACGTTGCCGGGCAGCGGAAGCCGGTTGGCGACCGCGACCTGGAACACGATCGCGGCGAGGATGATGAGGAACGCGCGGAGCTTGCCGCCCTGCGCCTCCTCCACGGAGTTGAGCACGTCAGTTCCCCTGGGGGCTCGTGGTCGGGCGCGCGGTCGGCTTGGGCGGCAGGACGGCGTCGTGCGGATTGCTCTTCGGCGGCGCGACGACCACGCCGACGACGTCCAGCCGGGAGAAGTGCACGAACGGCCGGATCAGCGCGGAGCGCGTCAGCGAGCCGGGGGTCTGCTCGACCTTGACGACCTCGCCGATCGGCACGCCGGGGACGTACGGCCGGTCGGCCTGCGAGCCGAGGGTGACGATGCGCTGGCCGACGGCGAGCGGGGCGTCGGCGTCCAGGAGCTGGAAGCGGAGCGGCGCGTTGCCGACGCCGATGCCGCGGCGGCCCGCGCCGTGCAGCACCCCGATCTCCTTGGAGTCCTCCAGCCGGGCGCCGACCGTGGACGCGGCGTCGGTGGCGAGCAGGACCGTCGCGGTGGCGGGGCCCGCCTTGGTGACGCGTCCGACCAGGCCGTCGCCGGTCATCACGGTCATGTCGGGCTTCACCCCGGACAGGGTGCCGGCGTCGATCGTCACGGTGTCCTCGAGCCCCTGGCCCGCGGAGATGACGTTCGCCGCGACGATCTTGTATCCGCCGAGGCCCGCCGAGCCGAGCAGCCGGTCGAGCTGGTCGGCGCGGGTCTTGTCGAGGGTGTTGGAGCGGAGCTGCTCGCGGAGCCGCTGGTTCTCCTTCTGCATCCGCTGGGCGTAGTCGCGCTGGCCCGGCGCGTCCTTCAACGCGTCGAAGGTGTTGCCGACGGGCCGCACCACACTGGCCGCGACCCGCTCCACCGGACCGAACACGGCCGCGCCGACGCCCCGCAGCCCGCGCAGCGGCGAATCCTCACCACCGCGGTAGTCGACAGTGATCAGCACCAACGAAATCGTCAGCAGAATCCCCAGGACGAGCCTGGTCCGACCGCTGTCCCTCACCCCGACCCCTCACCCATCGACACCTGAACACCGCGAACCCCGGATCCCGCGCGAGGCGGGGAGGGCACCGGGTCAGTGACGCGGCTCGGGGACGAGGACCTGGCGGAGCGATTCGAAGTCCTCGACGCACTTGCCGGTGCCGAGGACGACGGAGTCGAGCGGGTTGTCGACGAGATGGATCGGCATCCCGGTCTCCTCGCGGACCCGTTCGTCGAGGTTCTTCAGCAGCGCGCCGCCACCCGTCAGGGCGATGCCCCTGTCCATGATGTCGCCCGACAGCTCGGGCGGGCACTTGTCGAGGGTGGTCTTGACCGCGTCGACGATCGCGTTGACGGGCTCCTCGATGGCGCGGCGCACCTCTTCGGCGGAGATGACGACGGTCTTCGGCAGGCCGGAGACCAGGTCGCGGCCGCGGATCTCGGCGTGCGGCTCCTCGTCACCCGACGGGAACGCGCTGCCGATCGCGATCTTGATCTCTTCGGCGGTGCGTTCCCCCAGCATCAGGGAGTACTCCTTCTTCGCGAAGGTGATGACGGCCTGGTCGAGCTCGTCGCCGCCGACGCGCACCGACTGCGAGGTCACGATGCCGCCCAGCGAGATGATCGCCACCTCGGTGGTGCCGCCGCCGATGTCGACGACCATGTTGCCGGTCGGCTCGTAGACCGGCAGGCCCGCGCCGATCGCCGCGGCCATCGGCTCCTCGATGATGAAGACGCGGCGGGCGCCGGCCTGGTAGCCGGCCTCCTTCACCGCGCGCTGCTCCACCCCGGTGATCCCGGACGGCACCGCGACCACGATCCGCGGCTTGGCGAAGTGCCGCCGCTTGTGGACCTTCTGGATGAAGTAGCGGAGCATCCGCTCGGTGACGTCGAAGTCGGCGATCACACCGTCCTTGAGGGGACGGACGGCCACGATGTTCCCCGGGGTGCGCCCGATCATCCGCTTGGCCTCTATGCCCACGGCGACGATCTTCCCCGTGTTGGTGTTGATCGCCACGACGGACGGCTCGTTCAACACGATTCCGCGACCACGCACATATACGAGCGTGTTCGCGGTTCCCAGATCGACGGCCATGTCACGGCCAAGGAACGACAGCTTGTTACCCATGGAGAAAAGGGGGCCCTTCCTGCTGGTGGTGACACCAAAGCGGACAGTCGGAGCGGCGTGTTCATCGTAACGCGATAGTGGCGCCCCCGGCAGTCACCAAGGCAACGCGCGTTACCCGAGAATCGACGCCGAGGCTGTTAAGTTTCCCGCAAAACGACTGCCGTGCCCCAAGCAGGGTGCCGTAAACACGGCCGCACCGCGCGCCCGATGGTACTGGCGCGCGGTGCGGAACGTGGCTGGTTCCGGCAGGAACCTTTTTCTCAACCCAGCTCGGGGAAGAAGATCTTGACTTCGCGGGCGGCGGACTCAGGCGAGTCGGAGCCGTGCACGATGTTCTCGCCGATCTCCAGGGCGAAGTCGCCGCGGATGGTGCCGGGGCCGGCCTCGACCGGGTTGGTGGCGCCCGCCAGGCCGCGGAAGGCCTTGATGGCGTGCGGACCCTCGGCGACGATCGCGACGAGCGGGGCGCTGGTGATGAACTCGACGAGCTCACCGAAGAAGGGGCGCTCGCGGTGCTCGGCGTAGTGCTCCTCGGCGACCGCGGTGGTCAGCGTGCGCAGCTCCAGGGCGACGAGCTTGAGGCCCTTGCGCTCGATGCGCGAGACGACGTCGCCGACGACGCCCTTGCGTACGCCATCGGGCTTGATCAGGATCAGAGTGCGCTCGGACACGGATCTATCTCCATGGTGTTCAGTCGGTGCTACAGGTCAGTGGAATACGGTGGAAAGACTATCCGGAGTCCGCGCCTCGCGACGCCGTGCCACCAGGACGATCACGATCCCGAGCACGACGGCGACCCCGCCCGCGACGATCAGCCACATCCGGAACCCCTCACCGAGCGCGATCACCTGGCCGGGCGCCGTCGTCGCCTGCTCCACTCTGTGGATCTCCAGCGAGCCGCAGATGAGATGGCCGACCAGGACCGAGGGGAAGCACAGCGAGAGCCCGAACAGCGCCGAGCCGAGCCGGGCGTCGCGCAGGGAGGCCGCGAGGGCCAGCCCCGCGCCGAGACCGAGCAGCACGAGGGACGCGCCGAGCAGCACGGTTCCGTCGGCCGGGTCGGTCCTGAGCAGGGCGGCGACGG
>NZ_BAAGZI010000190.1:0-10729 GCF_054778695.1 Actinocorallia lasiicapitis | reverse complement strand
GTGGGGCGGCCAGGTCGGCGCGGAGCCGGGGCGCGGCCGAGTCGGCGGCCGAACCGGAGTTCGTGCCGATCAGCCCGAAGAAGACCACCCCGACCACCGCGACACCGAGCGCCGCACCGACCTGCTGGGCGGTGGCGAGCACCCCGGACGCCGACCCGGCGTCGTCGGAACGGATCCCGGCGAGCACCACGCTGGTCAGCGGGGCCAGGAACAGCCCGCCGCCGAGCCCGGACAGGAACATCGGGACGACGAGGTGCCAGCCGGTCAGCCCGGTGCCCTGCCAGTGCAGCATCGCCATGATCCCGGCCTGCCCTGCGACCAGCAGCCCGCCGCCCAGCACCAGGATCCGGGTGCCGAGCCGCTTGGCGATCTCGGCGGAGCGGGCGGAGCCGGCCGCCATGGCGAAGGCGAAGGTCAGGGTGACGGTGCCCGCCTCGACGGGGCTGTAGCCGAGGCCGTTCTGCAGCAGGATCACCAGGATCATGAAGAAGGACGGGACTCCGCTGAAGAAGAGCAGTGAGGCGAGCAGCCCGAGAGTGAAGGGCCGGTGCCGGAACAGCTTCAGGTCGACCAGCGGGCTGGTGGCCCGGCGCTCGATCAGGACGAAACCGGCCAGGAGCAGCGGGCTGAGCGAGATGCAGGCCCACGCCCAGGTGGGCCAGCCCTGGTCACGTCCGACGACCATTGGCATGACCAGCAGGAACAGCCCGACGGTGAGCACGAGCGCGCCCTTGACGTCCAGTGCCGCGGCGCGGGCGGCCCGCGATTCGGGAATGCTCCGCAGCCCGAGGATCAGGGCAGCGATCCCGATGGGCAGGTTGACCAGGAAGATCGAACGCCAGCCTGAGCCGAACAGGTCGGCGTCGATCAGCGCACCGCCGGTGACGGGTCCGAGGATGGTCGCGAGACCGACCGTCGCACCGTAGAACGCGACGGCCTTGGCCCGCTGCGCGGCGCCGAACAGCACCTGGATGATGCCCAGGACCTGCGGGAACATCAGCCCCGACGCCAGTCCCTGGAGCACGCGGGCGCCGATGAGGGACGTCGAGTCGGGGGCCGCTCCGCACAGTGCGGAGGCGACGGTGAAGCCGAACATGCCGAGGAGGAACATCCGGCGGCGTCCGTAGGCGTCGCCGAGCCGTCCTCCGGTCACCAGGACCGAGGCGAACGCGAGGGTGTAGCCGGTGATGACGAGCTGGATCTGCCCGTAGGACGCGCCGAGGTCGGCCTGGATCGACGGGATGCCGACCATCGTGATCGTGCTGTCCAGCATCTGCATGAAAACGGCGGTCAGGGTGACCGCGAGGACGAACCAGGGGTTCGTCGTCCGCTGCGCGGGGGGTGTGGTGACGGCGTTCATGGGTGCCATCCCTTCGTCTTGGGGGGTGACACCTAAATTAATCGAGCGTTCGATTAGTTTCAAGCCCTCGCGGCAGAAAAAATAATCGCGTGCTTAGATAGTGCTCATGGAGACCCCACGCCGTCGCGGCCGCCCCCGCAAGGAGGACGCCGGCGACACCAAGAACCTGCTGCTCGACGCCGCCATCGACCTGTTCTCCCGGAACGGGTTCGCCGGCACGTCGATCCGGGCCATCGCCCGCGAGGTGGGGCTGTCGGAGTCCGTGCTCTACGCCCACTTCGCGAACAAGCAGGCGATCTTCGAGGCGGCGCTCGGCCGGATGGGCCCGCAGGGCGCGACGGCCATGGTCGAGGCCCTGGACTCCGGGCTGCCCGACGACCCCCGCGCCTTCCTCCGGGGCGTCATCGGCTATCTCGTCGAAGCCTGGACGACCCCCGACGCGCTCAAGTTCATGTCCTTCATGGCGCAGGACGGCCTCAGCCACCACCCCGCCTTGGTCGCCGGGATCAAGGAGACCAACCGGCATCTCGCCGGGATCTTCGCCCGCTGGATAGACGAGGGCAGGCTCCCCGCCACCCTCGGCGACCCCGGTTCCCTGGCCTTCGCCGCGCTCGCCCCCATCGGCATGTGCCGCGTCCTCTGGTTCAACGCCGACACCCCCGCCGACGAGCTCGAAGCGGCGAAACAGCGCGCCCTCGCCCACGCCACGACCTTCACCAACACACTGTTCGGCCCGCCCGAGGACAGCACCACCGCTTGACTGGCGGCCATAACCGGCTTGTCAGTAACTCTTCACATACGTCGTCATTCGACCTACTCTGCGCCTGCCGGGAGATCACCTGGCACTCGAGCCCCATCAAAGGAGCACGGCGTTGAGACCCCCACGCATCCTCCGCGCCCTCGTGGCGCTGGCCCTGACGGCCTGCGCCATGACCGCACTCACCGGACCGGTCCGAGCGGCGACCGCCGTCCTGGCCACGCCCGACATCTCGCTGGTCAACACCAAGGCCCACCTCGCGCAGTTCCAGACCATCGCCAACAACAACGGCGGCAACCGCAGGTCGACCTCGGCCGGGTACACCGCGTCCGTGAACTACGTCTACGACAAGCTGGTCGCGGCCGGGTTCACGGTCGTCAAGCAGAACTGCACGTCCGGCTGCACGTCCGGGGCCGGGCCGAACATCATCGCCGACTGGCCCGGCGGCAACGCGAGCAACGTCTACATGTTCGGCGCCCATCTCGACAGCGTCGGGGCGGGGCCCGGCATCAACGACAACGGTTCCGGTTCGGCGACCGTCCTGGAGCTGGCCCTGACGCTCGCCGCGACCAACCCGGCGATGCTCAACCACGCGCGCTTCGGGTTCTGGACCGACGAGGAGCAGGGGCTCAACGGCTCGAAGTTCTACGCGAACGGCCTGCCCGCGGCCGAACGCACGAAGATCAAGGCGTACTTCAACTTCGACATGGTGGCCTCGACCAACGGCGGCTACTTCATCAACCGGATCACCAGCGCGGCCGGGCAGACACTGAAGGCCTACTACGACGCCAACTTCCCCGGCCTCGCGCCGGAGGAGAACGTCGAGGGCGCGGGACGCTCCGACGACGCGTCGTTCAACTCGGTCGGCGTCCAGACGAGCGGGGTGGCCGCCGGGGCGAGCGCCAACAAGACGTCGGCGCAGGTCACCAAATGGGGCGGCACCACGGGCGACTACGACCCGTGCTACCACCAGTCCTGCGACACCAACCCGGGCAACATCAACGACACCGTGCTCAACCGGTCGGGCGACGCGGCGGCCCACGCCCTGTGGACTCTCGCCGTCGGCACTCCCGTCACCAACGACTTCTCCATGGCGACGTCCCCGAACTCCGGCTCGGTCGACCCGGGCAGCTCCCTCACCACGACCGTCGGGACGACGATCACCAACGGCTCCGCCCAGTCCGTCACCCTGTCGGCCAGCGGCCTGCCCGCCGGGGCGACCGCGAGCTTCAGCCCGGCGACGATCAGTTCAGGCCAGTCGTCCACACTGACGATCAACACGACCGGCAGTACCGCGGCGGGCCAGCACGCGGTGACCGTCACGGGGACGGGCGCCGAGGTCACCCGGTCGGCGAGCTTCGCGCTGACCGTGAACGGCCCGGCCGGCTGCACCCAGACCAACGGCACCGACGTCACGATTTCCGACAACGCGACCGTCGAATCACCGATCACGGTCTCCGGCTGCGCGGGCAACGCGGGCGCGGCGTCGACCGTCGCGGTCGGCATCGTCCACACCTACATCGGTGACCTGAAGGTCGATCTGGTCGCGCCGGACGGCAGCGTCTACGTGCTGCACAACCGGACGGGCGGCAGCGCCGACAACATCAACCAGACCTACACCGTCGACCTGTCCAGCGAGCCGGCCAACGGCACCTGGAAGCTGCGCGTCAACGACAATGCCAACTCCGACACCGGCCGTATCGACACCTGGACACTGAACGTCTCAGGTGGCGGAACCCCGCCGGCCACTGTCTGGACCGACACGTTCGAGACCGCGACCGGCTGGACCGTCAACCCGTCCGGCACCGACACGGCCACCGCGGGCGCGTGGGAGCGGGGCGTCCCGCAGGCGACGAACTCCAGCGGCGCCAAGCAGCTGAGCGCGACGGTCTCCGGCACCAACGACCTGGTCACGGGCCGTCTCGCCGGAACCGCCGCGGGAGATTACGACGTCGACGGCGGCACGACCAGCGTCCGCTCCCCGGCGATCACCCTTCCGGCGAGCGGTGTCCTGAAGCTCTCGGCCGCCTGGTACCTGGCGCACGGCACGAACGCCACCACGGCCGATTTCTTCCGTATCAGCATCGTCCACAACGCGGGCACCACGCCCCTGTTCACCCAGGCGGGCGCGGCCACCAACCGCAACGCCGCCTGGACCACCGGCACCTGGGACATCTCCCCCTACACCGGCCAGTCCATCCGCATCCTCATCGAAGCCTCCGACGCCTCCACCGCCAGCCTCCTCGAATCCGCCGTAGACGACCTCAAAATCACCCAGCAATAACCCCACCCGGCGCGCCCGCCCCCCAGCGGGCGCGCCCCTCCAGTCCACTTTCCATCCGGTGCCGGGCCCCCGAGCAGGCCGACCCCAGAAGCGTCCCTTGTCGCACGACCACCACAGACAGAACGCCACCAGGTCTGGCGCACGCGCCCGCATCCCCGAGGCCATCGTTATTTTGGCCGGCTACCTCACGCACTTCATTTCCGGCGCGACGTTCGTCCGGCCACCACCTTGAGCGCGAGCCGAAATCCTCAGCAGTCGCCGCGTTTCGGGCAGTAGCTGATCATCATGGTCCAGCGGACGCCGGGGGCCGCGGTGACCTTGACGGCGAGACCGCCTTGCTGCTCCAGCATGTTCTCCCAGACGTTCATAGTCGGCGCGGCGTTGGTGTCGACGCAGACCTGGGATCCGCCCTGCGGGCCGGCGCCGATCCCCTCGGTGACCTCGTAGGACAGCTTCCCGGCGCCCATGCAGTCGAAGCGGACGACCAGGGTTCCGGGACGAACGGATCTGGTGACCAAGGTCCGGTTTCCGGCGGTCGGCTTGATCGACGCCACCACGTGCTCACCCGGCCATGCCTTGAGGGCGCGCAGCACCAGGATCGGTTTGCCGTCTTCGAGGTAGGTGTAGGCGGGTTGGGACGGTGTTCCCGTGCCCGGCCTCGAGGCGGTCGGCGTCGGGCCGGCGGCCGGCTGATCCCCCGACCGCCCTCCGACGGCCACGGCGACGCCGAGCCCGACGACCAGAAGGAGGCCCACGAAAAGCACGGTAATCCGACGAACAGCCATGAAGGCCCCTAACAGCTCGATAAGCGCCGTAAATCTACCAGGACGACCACGGCGACCAGCGAAGGTTTCATCACGTGATTCGACCGCGCCGAGCGGGGGCTCGACCTGGATGTCCGTATGTACACTTTCCGGACCCCCGAATCGGAAGGTCGTTCCGTTGCGTCGTGTGTTCGTCGCGGCTCTTGTCGCGTTTGCGGTCATGGTCATGCCGCTGTCCGCCCCCGCGTTCGCGGATCCCGATCCCGTCTTCACCGAGATCCGGGTCTCGCTCGACGCCGAGCCCGCCACCGTGACGGCGAGCGCGAACACGACGTTCAGCGGCACGGTCGAAGGGCTGTCCGGCGAGGGCTGGATTCCCGTCTCCGGCCAGGCGGTCACGCTCTGGACGTCCCAGGACGCCCTTAGTTCCACCCAGTACGGCACGAGCGGGGCGGACGGCCGCTACGCCATCTCCTTCGCCGTCCCGCATCATGCCGGGACGATGAACTTGCGGGCCGAAGTGTTCCGCCCCCCGTTCAACATCGTCTACGCCTACCGGGAGGCCACCGTCCTCGCGGCTCCCACGCCTCCGCCGCCACCGAAGCCCGACCCCCGGCTGGACCTGTCGGCGTCGATCAAGATGGATGCCTGGGGCACCATCACCGCGCACGGACGGGCGCATCGCTTCGCCGCCAACGGACGTCAGCCCACCGGCAAGTTCGACCTTCAGTTCTCCCCTGACGGCAAGCGCGGCTGGAAGACGGTCAAGTCGGTGCGCGGCGCCTCCGGATACTCGGTCCTCTACCAGGTGAAGGGCTTCTTCCACGGGCTGTCCGGGTACTGGCGCTGGTCGTTCAAGGGCGACGGCTTCTTCCCCGCGGCGGTCAGCCCGGTCGTCAAGACCTGGCGCTGGGCCACCTACTTCACCGGGTGGAAGGTCGCGCCGAAGAAGGTCCGCTTCCACTCGAAGATCACCATCAGTGGACGGCTCTGGGAGTACTACGCCTCCGGCAAGAAGCGCGGCTTCGCCCGGCAGAACGTGCGGCTGCTGTTCACCTGCAAGAAGACCGGCGGCGGCAAGAAGTGGTTCAGCGACTACGGGTGGGTGAAGACCGACTCCAAGGGGCGTTTCTCCAAGCGGGTCAAGGCCGTCTGCACCGGCAAGGTCGTCGCTGTCTATAACGGGCGCGAGGCCCGCTTCGGCTCCGAGACCAAACTGGTGAACCTCTCGGTGTCGGGTTCGAAGTACCGCACACGCTAGAAGGCCTCCCCCTGGCGTCCTGGCGGTGGATTGTCGGTGGAGGGTGCGAGGGTGGGGGGATGGTGGTGGTGTTCGAGGCCGAGTTGTGGATTTGGGATGCGCGGCGTGAGGAGGGTTGGACCTTTGTCGGGCTGCCTGCTGAGGTGTCCGAGGACATTCGTGAGGTGGCGCCAGGGGCTGCTCGCGGGTTCGGGTCGCTTCGGGTGCGGGCCGCGGTCGGGGGGACAAGGTGGAAGACGTCGATCTTTCCTGACGGTAAGCGGGGGTGTTATGTCCTGCCGGTCAAGCGCGCGGTCCGGGTGGCCGAGGGGCTCGCCGCTGGGGACAGCGCCACGGTGACCGTCGAACTCATCGATCTCTGACGAGCCCCTGAGCGCCGCAGGTTCGTGGGCGACACCTCAGCCGAAGGAAGGTTGCATGTGACTGTGGTCACATTTGGGGTATAGGTAGAACTTTTCCAACTTTTGGGGACTCTGACACCGCACTAGTCGCCGTGCCCTTATGGGCGGCTCCGTGCGGTCGGGACGGACGTCCCGAAAGCGCGACTCCTAGGGAGATTGGAAGAGCTCTCGTGTACAAGCGACTCCTCAGCGGCGCCGTTGCCGCTACCGTCGCGGGCGGCCTGCTCCTGCAGGGCACCCCCTCCTTCGCGGCGCAGGCGGTTGTCGCCGCGCCGGTCGTGGCCAAGGCCCCCGCCAAGCTCGTCGCCGTCTCGGTCACGCCCCAGCGGACCACCGCCGGCACCAAAATCCGGTTCGTCGCCAAAGTCCAGGTGCCGGCCGGTGAGGACGCCAGGGTCTACGCCGAGATCAAGCGGCCGACCGACGTCCTGAAAGTCCGTCTGAAGCCCCGCGCGGACGGCAAGTACATCGGCTCCTGGGTAGCCAGGGGCGATTTCGCCGGAAAGGTCACGTTCCGGCTCGTCGGCAACTTCCCCGACTCGAAGCTCAGCAAGAGCATCGACGTGAAGAGTCGGCCGTCCGTCTACAACGGCAAGGCCACCCCGCCCGAGGTGAACCCCGGCGTCAAGACCACGCTGTCGGCGGCGGTCGTCGGACGCGGCGTCACGTCGGTGACCGCGGTCGTCGGCGCGCCCGGCGACCAGACGAACATCGCGCTGCGCCCGACCTCGAAGCACCGCGGCTGGGCCGTGTGGAGCGGCCGGTTCACCGCGCCCGGCACCGACCAGCAGATCAAGCTGCCGATCACCTATGTGGCGCGCAACAGCCGCGGCACGACCAGGCTCGCCACCGCCGGCCTGACCGTCACGCCGAAGCCGAAGCCCGCCCCGGTCGTGCAGAAGGTCTCCGCGCCCGCGACCTCGGTCGTCTACAAGGGTGGCACCAAGTTCACCGTCACCGCGCAGGCGTCCGACGCTTCCGGCGGCGTGAAGCTCGCCTACTGGGGCCCGGGCACCGCGTACAAGAACATCGACCTGACGCAGGTCTCGCCGGACGTCTACAGCGGCACCGTGGTCGTCCCCGGCTCCGCCAAGAGCAAGATCGACTTCAATGTGAAGGCTTACGGCACCGCCGAGGTCAAGGCCAGCGGCACCGTCGCGGTCAAGAAGGCGACGTGGGTGACGAAGTTCAACGCGTCGCCCGAGCCCGCCAAAAAGGGCAAGACCATCAAGATCTCGGGCGTGCTGACGGGCCTGAACGGCTCCGGCACCGCCTACTCCACCCTCAAGGGCGGCACGGTCCAGATCCTGTTCCGCGCGACCGGCTCCAAGACCTACACCCCGGTCAAAACCCTCACCACCGGCACCGGCGGCAAGGTCTACACCACCGTCAAGGCCACCAGGAGCGGCACCTGGTACGCCGAGTTCGTCGGCACCGGCTACTGGAACCCCACCACCTCCTCCGGCGACTGGCTCCGCGTCACCAGCTAGCCCCTAAAAAAGGGAGTTCCCCATCCCCGGGGAACTCCCTTTCCGCCGTCCGGCGTCGCTCCGTGCGGCTCGGGCGATCGAGGCGCAGCGCGCTGATCAGCGAGTACCTTTTCGGGCGCGCGCGGGGCATGATTCGGTGCGCTGCGGGAGTTCGGCGACGTCAGAAGGGCGGCTCCTCGCTGTAGCCGTCACGGATCGGTTTCCGCTTCGTGGACGCGCGACGCATGAGGGGCCGGGCCGGGGCGCCGATCGTGTGGGCCAGTGCCGCGGCCCTGCTGGAGCCGGTCCGCAGGGCCCGTTCCAGCAGGGGCAGGACCGGGTCTTCGGCACGGGTGACGAGCCACAAGGAGATCCCCGCGTCGATCTCCCATTCCTTCGGCCTCCGGCCGCGGTGGGCGGCGCGCTCCACGATCTCGTGCAGTCGCGGCGTCAGGGGCCGGGCCGCCTTGCCGAGCTCGACGCAGACCCGCAGAGCCGGAAACCTGCGACGCCGGGTGTCGAGCGCGACGGCGATCTCGGCGAGAACGGGTTCGGAGTCACCAGTGATCTTCCACAGGCCGTGGGCCGCGGTCAGCCGGTCCGGGCCCGGATTCTCCGCGAAGACGCGCCGGACCAGTGGGGCGGCATCGGATCCGGCGACGGACTTCAGGGCGCGATGGGCGTTGAGACCCTTGTGGAGCAGCGCCTCGACGAGTTCGGGCAGCGCTGCGTGGGCGAGCGGGCCCCATTGGCGCAATATCTGGAGGAGTTCGCGCGATTCGTCCCGAATGCCGACCGGAGCTTCGCCGATCTGGTCGCTTGACAGGCCGTTCTTCGATGAGGGCACGCTGCCTGAGAATGTGCTTCTCGCCCATCAGGGTGAGCGTGTTCTCGGGTACGTCAAACTCCGGCCGTCGGCGATGCTCGCCTCTCGGGGCCATGTCCAGGAAATTCATGGGCTGGCGGTCGCCGCGGCCTATCAAGGACACGGGATCGGTCGGCGGCTTCTGGCCGCGGCCCGGCAGGAGGCGATCCGTCGAGGATCCCGTCGCGTCACGCTCCGGGTTCTGGGCACCAACACCCGCGCCATCGCCGTCTATAGGGCTGCGGGATATCGCGTCGAAGGCGTTCTGGAAGGCCAGTTCCTCATCGAAGGCCGCTACGTGGACGACGTCCACATGGCCCTCACGCTCACTGCGCCGAACTCGGCGGCGGCAGGCGTGCGGGACGACCGAGCCCGCCTCAGTGGCGGCCCGCGACCGTGTTCGGCTGAGATGACTCTAGGGCTAAGATCTAGCGATTTATTCCCCTATCTAAGTAGGCATCATGCGTCGTCTTGCTTGTGGGCTGACCGCCATTGCCACTGTTATGACGGTGGCCTCGCCGGCCAAGGCCGGTCCCGACGCCTGGCTCGACGTTCCGATGGATCCCGTTGACGAGCATGCCCTCCTCTGGGATGTCGCGGTGACCGGCCCGCGCAGCGCCGTGGCGGTCGGCTCCATCGAGGGCGACGACATCGGCCCGGTGATCCTGAGGTGGGACGGCAGTAGCTGGACGTCCGTCCCCGAGGCCGAACTGCCGGAGAACGCGCGGAACATGGCGCTTGTCGACGTATCGGCGTCGTCGCCGAAGAACGTGTGGGGATTCTGGGGCGACAAGGCGATGCACTGGAATGGCACGGCGTGGAAACTGCTGAAGGTCCCCGGCATCTCCGCCGCTTACGACTCGATCTCCTATGGCGGCCGGAACGTGCTGGTCGCCGGTGACGTCCAGGGCGGGGCTGTGACCAAGTACGTCATGAAGCGGTACGACGGCGCCTGGCATACCGTGAAGAGTCCCGGGATGGTGCTGAGGATGGCGAAGGGCTCCGGCAAGACGATCTGGGCCGTCGGACAACTCAAGCCGCGCACGGGCTCCAAGCTCAAGCCGGGTATCGCCCGTTGGACGGGCAGCAGCTGGCGGCGGGAGACCCTGCCGAAACTCAAGGGTGTGACCGGCGCTTACGAGCTGAACAGCGTCGCCGTCGTCGGGCCGAAGAACGTCTGGGTGACCGGCACCGCCTACAAGGGCGACAAACCGACCGCGATCCTCCTCCGCTGGAATGGTCGGACCTGGCGGCAGGAGCAGATCGGCCGGCACGTAGCCGTGCACGAGGTCGCGCCGGATGGCCGCGGCGGCGTCTGGCTGCGGCTGGGTACCCCGGCGGGCAACTATCTGGCCGACTACAACGGCGGCAAACTCATCCTTCCTTACCTGCAGGGGATCGCCGTGCACACGATGGCGAACATTCCCGGCACCCGGCGAATGCTCGCGGTCGGCGTGAAGTACGGCGTCGGCGCGGCCGGTATCCGCTATGCCCCCTAATGGGAGCTACCGGGTGAGCCTCACTGGCAGACTCGGTGCCTGGTAGCCGCTGGTGAGTGAGCACTCTCA
>NZ_BAAGZI010000189.1:0-10758 GCF_054778695.1 Actinocorallia lasiicapitis | reverse complement strand
GGGTGGGGGTGGAAGGAAGGGGGGTTGTGGTTGATGAGGCTTGTGTGGTGGCGCTGGATGGGGGGAGTGGGCGGGTGGTGGGGGTCGGGCAGGAAGCGGTGTGGATGGAGGCGCGGGGGGTTCGGGGGGTGAGGGTGGTGCGGCCCGCTCGGGATGGGGTGGTCGCGGATATCGAGGGGGCCATGGCGTTGGTTCGGGTGGTGCTCGGGTGGGCGCATGGGGGGCGGTGGAAGGCTCGGCCGAAAGTTGCGGTGACCGTGGCGGCGGGTGCTACGGCGGTGCATCGGCAGGCCGTGGAGCGGATCGTGGAGTTGGCGGGGGCTCGGAAAGTGGTGCTGGTGGAGAAGGCGCTGGCGGCTGTGGGGGTCGAGGAGGATCCCGATGGGCCTGCGGCGCGGATGATCGTTGATCTGGGGGCCGGGACTACTGAGATCGCGGTGGTGGCGTTGGGGGCCGTGGTTGAAGGGCGGACGTTGCGGGTGGGTGGGGATGAGCTTGATCGGGCCGTCGCCGCTTGGGCGCGGAAAGAGCATCGGCTGCTGATCAGTGCGGGGCAGGCCGGGGAGGCGAAGATCCGGGCCGGGAAGATCGTCGCGGAGGGGGACGGGGAGGTGCCCGTCGAACTGGCCGGGAAGGACGCCAGGACCGGACGGCCGCAGCTCAGGACCGTCGCCGCCGGGGAGATCACCGAGGCGTACGGACCGGCCGTCGAGCGGATCGTCGACGCCGTCCGCGTGGTCAGGGACGCGTGCCCGCCCGATCTGGCCGTCGACCTGCTGACGCGCGGAGTCACCCTGTCAGGTGGCGGCGCGCAGCTTCCCGGGCTCGCCCAGCGGCTCGAAGAACGGACCGATCTGCCCGTCACGCTGGCCGACGACCCCGGAACCGTGATCGTCAGAGGTGCCGTCCGGCGGCTGCAGCGGCCCTCGCGGCGCGCCGACGAGCAGCGCGCGCGCCTGCGCGCCATGGAGGCCGCGGGCACCGCCGACCGGGGAACCCCCGCACCAGAGGAGGCCCGCTCATGAGCCCGGCACCCGAGGACACCCGGCTCGACCCGGACGACGCCGACCTGTTCCGCTGGTTCCTCGACGAGCAGGAGCGCACCGCGATCCACGGCGACCTGCTCGAACTGGGCGCCGACACCGGCCTGCTCCAGAAGTACGCCCGCGACGACGAGCAGTGCCTGATCGGCGACCGTCCCGACCTCGACCCGGCCGGGCTCCGCGCCACCGGGGCCAAGCACTTCCGGTTCGTCCACCTCTCCTCACGCCGGTCGTACGAGGAGATGACGGCCGACCTCGCCGCGGCCAGAGTGCTCATCCGGACGGGCGGGATCGCCGCGGTCGGCGGGTTCTGCGACCCCCGCCACCCCGCGACGGCCGCCGCGCTCTGGGGCGCCGTCCTGGAGGGCGGGCTCCGGCCGATCTGCGCCGGAACCACCCATCTCTACGGCACCTGGAGCGACCCCGTCCCCTTCCAGAACGCGCTCCTGGAATGGATCGCCGGCGGGACCACCCCGTTCCTCGCCGAATCCCACCCGATCGCGCCCCACCGCCTGATCAAGGTCCTGCGCCGCGCCTAAAGCTGCCGGACCAGATCGGCCTGCGGCCCCCGATCGGACTGGGTGATCTCGAATTCGACGCGCTGGCCCTGTTCGAGGGTGCGGTAGCCGTCCATCTGGATGGAGCTGTGGTGGACGAAAACGTCGCGGCCCCCGTCGACGGCGATGAAGCCGTACCCCTTGTCCGCGTTGAACCATTTGACGGTGCCCTGCGCCATGCCTGAAACCCTGCCTGGAGCCGCGGCCCCCCTGGACCGCGGAACGGAAAGATGGCAGGGAACATACCTGGACGTAATTGGATGAATCATTAATTCGGCCGGGTTAGGCCAGGGGTGGAAAAGCAGAAGAGACCCGCCATTTTACAGGCGAGCCTCTTCTGTAAAGAAGTGTGTCGTCAGCCGCCCGCGACCGCGGGAATGATCGATACCTGGACGTTCTCCGGCGTCGGCGTGGCCAGGCCCTCGACGAACCGGACGTCCTCGTCGCCGACGTAGACGTTGACGAAACGCCGCAGCTTGCCGGTGTCGTCCAGGACGCGCGGGGCGATCCCCGGGAACTGCGCCTCAAGGTCGTTGATGACGTCGAGAAGGGTCGCGCCGTCGGCCTTGACCTCGGACTCGCCGCCCGTGTAAGTGCGCAGGATCGTGGGGATGCGGACGGAAACGCTCATTTCACTCAGACCAATCCGGTAGCGCGGAACGCCGCGAGGGTGGGCGCGATGTTGGCGGACGGCTTGGCCACCGGGGCGACCGCGTCCAGGGTCTTCAGGCCTTCGCCCGAGTTGATGATCACGGTTTCGAGGGACGGGTCGAGCTGCCCCGTCGCCAGGAGCTTGCGCAGCACCGCGACGGTCACGCCGCCCGCGGTCTCGGCGAAGATCCCCTCGGTCTTGGCGAGGAGCTGGATCCCCTCGACGACCTCGGCGTCCGTGACGTCCTCGATCGCGCCGTTGGTGCGGCGGACCGCGTCCAGGACGTAGGGGCCGTCGGCCGGGTTGCCGATGGCGAGCGACTTGGCGATCGTGTTCGGCTTGACCGGGCGGACCACGTCGTGGCCGGCCTTGAACGCCG
This sequence comes from Actinocorallia lasiicapitis, assembly GCF_054778695.1. Classification (NCBI taxonomy): domain Bacteria; kingdom Bacillati; phylum Actinomycetota; class Actinomycetes; order Streptosporangiales; family Thermomonosporaceae; genus Actinocorallia; species Actinocorallia lasiicapitis. The sequence goes on along the minus strand of NZ_BAAGZI010000189.1, from coordinate 8,127 downwards.
CCGACACCGGCGAGCAGCCCTCGGCCTGCGCGCCGAACACGCGGTAGGGGGTGTCCGCGACGAGCCCGAGCTTGATCAGCTCCTGGAACGCCTTGTCGATCTTCGTGAGCTGGGAACCCGACGCGATCGGGATGACGATCTGCTCCGGCAGCCGCCAGCCGAGCTGCTCGGCGATCTCGTAGCCCAGGGTCTTGGAGCCCTCGGCGTAGTACGGCCGGACGTTGACGTTGACGAACGCCCAGTCCTCCTGCTCGCCCGCCAGCTCGGACGCCAGCCGGTTCACGTCGTCGTAGTTGCCGTCGACGGTCACGAACGTGCCGTCGTACACGGCCGTGGTGATGATCTTCTGCTGTTCGAGGTCGGACGGCACGAACACCGCGCTGCGGATCCCGGCGCGGGCCGCGGCGGCGGCCACGGCGTTGGCCAGGTTGCCGGTGGACGGACAGGCCAGCACCTTGAAGCCGAGTTCGCGGGCGGCGGCCAGTGCCACGCCGACCACGCGGTCCTTGAAGGAGTGGGTGGGGTTGCCCGAGTCGTCCTTCACCCAGAGCTTCTCCAGGCCGAGCGCGGAGGCGAGCTGGTCGGCGCGGACGAGCCGGGTGAAACCGGGCTCCATGTTGGGGATGTCGGCGACGTTCGGCGGGACCGGCAGCAGGTCCTTGTAGCGCCAGATGTTGTGGGGCCCCGCTTCGATCGACTCCCGCGTCACTTCCTGGTTGGCGTAGGAGACTTCGAGCGGGCCGAAACACTGCTCACACGCGTAGAAAGGACCGAGTTCAACGGAGTGTCCGCATTCGCGGCAGACGAGCGCGGTGGCGTTACCCAGGTTCGCGGGCATGGTTGCGAGGCCTCTCCCTCATCTTTCCTGCGCACCACTGTGGTCGCAGGCCGGAGTTGGCACCTGTCCCGATCGGGCCTCGCAGGATCGCTGGCTGATCGGGAGGGTTGCCGGGGCTTCGCAGGGCCGGTCCCTCCACCCCTCTGGATGAGCGGCCACCCGCCTGAACGGGAGGCCTTATGAAGTTGTGTGCGGCTCGCCGGAACGGGCCACGCCTGACTTTACCTCAGTCGTCCCTTTCCGAGCGCGGGGCGTCTCACTGTTCGGACGATCACCCGGCCCAGGGACCGCTGACGACGTTGGAACGTACCCGAATGTGTTCTTGATCACGCCACGCCCTGGGTAGCGGGGCCCACTGCCCTGCCGGGCCGCGGGCACGTGCGACACTGCGTCACATGCAGGTACTCGTCGCCAGCAATCGCGGACCCGTCTCCTTCTCGCAGGCCGACGACGGCACTCTGGCCATGCGCAGAGGCGGCGGCGGGCTGGTGTCGGGGCTCGCCTCGGTCGCCGCCGACACCGAGCTGATCTGGGTGTGCGCCGCGCTGTCGGACGCCGACCGGCTGGCCGCAGGACAGGACCCGAACGGACGGCTCGACACCGCAGGACACGAGACCGGCGCCGTCCGGATGCTGGACATCCCGCAGGCGACCTTCGACCGGGCCTACAACTCGGTCGCCAACTCGACGCTCTGGTTCGTCCACCACCTGCTCTACAACACGCCGACCGCGCCGCACTTCGACGGCAAGGCGCGCCGCGACTGGCAGTCCTACGAGGCCTACAACGCGGCGTTCGCCGACGCGCTCGCCCAGGACGCCGAGCCGGGCGCGAAGGTCGTCGTGCAGGACTACCACCTGACGCTCGTCCCGGGGATGCTCCGGGAACGCCGCCCCGATCTGAAGATCGCGCATTTCTCGCACACGCCGTGGGCGCCGCCGGAGTACTACCGGCTGCTGCCCGACCGGATCGGCGTCCAGATCCTGGAAGGCATCCTGGGCGCGGACCACGCCGGGTTCCTGTGCGACCGGTGGGCGGAGGCGTTCCTCGACTGCTGCGAGGAGGTCCTCGGGGCGAAGGTCGACCGGATCGACCGGCGCGTCACCCATCAGGGGCGGGTCACCGAGATCGGGGTGCACGCGCTGGGCGTGGACGCCGGGGCGCTGCGGGAGCGGGCCGCGCTGGACGACGTCGCGGACCGCAAGGCGCAGTTGCGTGAGCAGGTCGGCGACCGGCAGATGATCGTCCGGATCGACAGGACCGAGCTGTCGAAGAACATCGTGCGGGGGCTGGCCGCCTACTGGGAGCTGCTGCTCACGCACCCCGAATGGCACGGACGGGTCGTGCACGTCGCGTTCGCCTACCCGAGCCGGACCGATCTGGCCGAGTACCGCGCCTACACCGAGGCCGTCGAACGGATCGCCGCGGAGATCAACGACGAGTTCGGGACGGACGACTGGCAGCCGCTGATCCTGGCCGTCAAGGACGACTACGCCCGCTCCCTGGCCGCCTACGCGCTCGCCGACGTCCTGGTCGTCAACCCGATCCGCGACGGCATGAACCTGGTCGCCAAGGAGGGCCCGATCCTGTCGGAGAACGGCTGCGCCCTGGTGCTGTCCCGTGAGGCGGGCGCCGCCGCGGAGCTCCACGACGACGCCCTCATGATCAACCCTTATGACGTCTCGCAGACGGCGCGCGCCTACAACCAGGCGCTGCTGATGTCGGCCGACGACCGCCGCGAGCGCACCGCGGGGCTGGTCGCCGCCGCCACCGCGCTGCCCCCGCAGCAGTGGTTCGCCGACCAGCTCGCCGCCCTCGACTAGTAGCTCGACTAGGAGTAGGAGTCGCCGAGGGTCGCGCGGACCTGCTTGCGGGCCTCGTGGATCCGCGACTTGACGGTGCCGAGCGGCAGGTTGAGCTGCGCGGCGATCTCGCTGTACTCGAGCTGGGACACGTCGCGCAGGACGAGCGCCTGGATGAGGTCGGGCTTCTTGGCCTCGAGCTCCTCCATCGCGTCGAGGATGTCGACGCGGGAACCGGCGATCACCGAGGTGCGGCGCGGGTCGGGACGCTGCGAGGGCAGCTCGCCGGCCTGCTCGACCGAGCGGCGCTTCAGCGAGCGGTAGGTCGAGCGGGCCGAGTTGGCGACGACGACGTGCAGCCAGGTCGAGAACCGGGAGCGGCCCTCGAACCGGTGGATGTTCCTGGCGACCTGGAGGAGCGCGTCCTGGCAGGCCTCCTCGGCGTCCTGCCGGCAGGGCAGGAACCGGCCCGCGTGCCGCAGGACGTCGTTCTGGATCAGGCTGAGCAGCTCGTTGAGTGCGCTCTGGTCGCCCTTGGCGGCTTTCACCGCCAGCTCTTCAGTTCGTTCGTTGAACGCCATGCCGCCCTCTTGCTCGTGAAGTCCCAGGGGCCTCGATGGCTCCGCGGGACGTTACGGGGAGCTGACCTCGCAAGATCCGACTCCCCATCTTGACCGCTCATTGGGCATGATATCGGGGTGTCCATGCCATCGGCTGTCGGCCGTTACCGAATTGATCGTGTCCTCGGGCAGGGGGCTTTCGCCTCCGTCTGGCTGGGCCTCGATGACGAGCTGAACGACAAGGTCGCCATCAAGGTCCTGTCCGGGAGCCTGCTGGACGACCTGGACGTGCGCAACAGGTTCCTGGAGGAGGCGCGCATTCTGCGCAGGGCCGACTCCGAGCGCCTGGTCAGGGTGCACGAGTTCGGTGAGCTGCCGGACGGGCGTCCGTACTTCGTGATGTCCCACGCGGACCGCGGCTCGCTCGCGGACCGGATGTCGGGCCGTCCACTTCCGGTCAGCGAGGCCCTGGCGCTGATCGAGGAGATCTCGCGCGGCGTCGAGGTGATCAACGAGCTGGGCGTGATCCATCGCGATCTCAAACCGTCGAACATCCTGTTCCGCACCACGAAGGACGGCGGCGGGGAGCGGCTGCTGATCGCGGACCTCGGGCTGGCGAAGGCGCTGGCGCACGCGTCGGGCGCGTTCACGCTGCCCGTGGGGACGCCCGGTTACATGTCGCCCGAGCAGGCGCGGTTCGGGGGCGGTCTCGACGTCCGGGCGGACGTGTACGGGGTGGGGGCGCTCTCCTACCACCTGCTGACGGGACGGCCGCCGGGCCCCGCGCCGGTGCGGATCAAGCCGTCCGAGGTGAATCCGGAGGTCACGCCCGCGATCGAGGCGGTGATCCTGAAGTCGCTGGAGTACAGCCGCGACAACCGGTTCGACACGGCCGCCGAGTACGCCGACGCCGTCGCGGCGCTGCGTCGCGGGGAGAGCCCGGTGCAGCCCGCTCCCCCGCCCGTCCCGACGGCGGAGCCGACCGTGCTGGACCGGCTGCCGGCCGGATATGAGCCGTATGCCGCGGCGGCCCGTCCGGGGGGTCAGGACGAGATCCCGACCGGCCGCTACGAGGCCGCTCCCGACGACGACAGGACCGCGGCGATCAACCTGCCGCAGCGTCAGGCCGACGCGACCTTCCTCGATCCGCGCGCGCTGCTGAACAACCAGCCGCCGCCCGTCCCGCAGCCGCAGGGCTACCAGCCGCCGCCCCCGCCCGGCGGTTTCGACGCCCAGTACCGCACCCCGGTCGCGCCGGCCGAGCCGAAGCCCGCCAACCGGCTGCTGATCCCGGCCGTGATCGCGGCGGGGATCCTGGTGATCGGCGCGGTGGCGGTGGTGCTGGTCAAGCTGGCTGGCGGCGGCGCGGAGCCGTCGAAGCCGCCCGTCGCCGAGGGCACCCAGCTCGTCGACGCGTCCGGGAAGATCAATGTCTCGGTGCCGAAGGAGTGGCAGCAGGACGCGGCGGGCCAGACCTGGTCGCCGGCCGCCAACGGCGTCACGGGCGACGCGGGGACGGCCCGACCGGCGCTGCGCGCCTCGACCGATCCGGCCAAGTTCCGCGATCCCGACCAGGTCAACAGCGGTGTGTTCATCGGGGTGACCACGGCGGAGGCGCCCGTCCCCGCGACCAACGGCGATCACACGCGGGCCGGGAACGGCGGCTGTACGAAGGGGACGTCCCGGGAGAAGACGGTCGGCACGCTGACGTTCACGATCACCCCGTGGACGGAGTGCAAGTCGGGCGTCCCGACGATCCAGGAGATCTCCGCGATCGACTCCTCGGGCGCCCGCGCCTGGATCCGCGTCAAGCAGGCCGCCGACACCCCGGACGTCACCGACCAGATCCTCGACTCCGTCAAGATCAGCGCCCCTTAGAAGCCGCGCCCACGCGCCGCACCGTCCGGTGCGGCGCGCCTTCGTCATGCCCATCGACGGCCGCTCACTTGTCATCGACATGTTTCCGATATATCGTTGAAGCATCGGCAACGGTCGATGACACATCGAAGAAGGAGAAACATCATGCATCGCCATCACGAACACCATGACCATCACGGCGGGCCTCGGGAGTTCCCCGGCAGGGGACGCGGCAGGCGCGGGGACTTCGGGCCGTTCGCGGGGCCGCCCTTCGGGCCTCCGTTCGGACGGGGCGGGCCCTACCCGGGGCGCGGCGGCGGCCGGCGGATGCGCCGGGGGAACGTCCGCGCGGCGATCCTCGCGCTGCTGGCCGAGCGGCCCATGCACGGCTACGAGATGATCGGCGAGCTCGACTCGCGCACCAGCGGGATCTGGCGGCCCAGCCCCGGCTCGGTCTACCCGACCCTCCAGCTCCTGGAGGACGAGGGCAACGTCACCAGCCTCGAACAGGGCGGCAAGCGGCTGTTCACGATCACCGATCAGGGACGTGCGGAGGCCGCGGGCAACCCCGAGCCGTGGCGCGAGGTCGCCGACGAGGCGGGCGAGTCCGTCCCGCACGCCCGCGAGGCGGTCGGCCAGCTCGCCATGGCGCTCAAGCAGGTGCTCGGCGCGGGCACCGCGGACCAGCAGGCACGCGCACTGAAGATCGTCGACGATGCCCGCAAGAAGCTCTACGGCATCCTCGCCGAGGACTGATCGCGGTGATACCGATCGCAGCGATCAGGAGAACGGCAGGATGACCGGCCGTGCGACGAACCGCGGCTGGGAGACGAAGACCCCCAGATCGCCCTGGCCGAGCTCGGCCTGGACCGGATCGACCGTCGCGATCCGCAGCACGTACGAGGCCCGGGGCGGCATCTTCAGGGTGCCGTCCCGCAGCTCCGGCGCAGCCGAGCCGGCCAGCCGCTCGGCGACGACGGTCACGGTCGGCAGCGAGCACATCGTGGCCGTCGCGTCGGCGCATTTCGCGGCCACCGGTGCGGGCAGCAGGCCCCTGCGCAGCAGCAGCTCACCCGGCATCTCCAGCGTGACGGTCTTCCGCGAGAGATTGTCGAGCTCGTAATCGGCGAACGCCCGGCCGCCGTCCATGCCGCCGCGCAGCGCCCTGATCCGGTAGTCGCCACGCAGGTCGACCGAGGAGTCGGCCGCCGCGACGGGCGTGATCGTCGAACCTCCGGTGTCCCCGAACTTCACGACCGCGGCCCCCACCATCAGCGGGATCACCACGGACGCCGCCACCAGCAGCGGCCGCAGCGGCGCCGACTGCACCCCGGTCAGCCCGAGGTAGGGCTGGATCGGATCGGCGGCCGGCGGGGTGGGGCGCGGCGTCTTCATCACCGACTGCGCGGGCCACGAGCGGGCCGACGGCGCCGTCGTGCCGGTCAGCTCCAGCAGCACCTGCTGGGCCGACGGCCGCTGCCGCGCCTCCTTGGCCAGGCAGTCCAGGGCCAGCTCGCGGAGCTGCCCGTCCATCTCCCCCAGATCGGGACGTGCCGTGACGATCCGCTCGACCACCTCGGAGATCGCGCCGTCGCCGAACGGCGACCTGCCCGTCGCCGCGTAGACCATCAGGCAGCCCCACGCCCACATGTCGACGGCCGAACCGACCTCGCCGCCCGACACCTGCTCGGGCGCCCGAAACGACGGCCCGCCGAGCGAACCCCGCACCCCGCCGCCGTCGAGCGCCGAACCGTACCCGAAGTCGATGACGCGCGGCCCGCCCGCGTCCAGCAGCACGTTCCCGGGACGCAGATCCCGGTGGATCACCCCGGCACGGTGCAGCGCCCACAGCGCGCCCGCCACGCCGATCGCCAACCGGTGCAGCGGCGGGCCGTTCCGCGGCCCCGCCGACTCCACGACGTGCTGCAGCGACACCCCGTTCACGAACTCCGACGCGATGTACGGCGCGCCCCGCTCCATGCCCGCCCCGAGCACCCGTGCGACGGCCGGATCCTCGACGCGCTGCGCCGTCGCCAGTTCGTGGGCGAACCGGGCGCGCAGCCGGTGGTTGCCGCCGAACCTGGCGTGCAGCAGTTTGACCGCGACGACGTCGCCGTCCCGGTCGGCCAGGTAGACGACGCCCTGCGGGCCCCTGCCGAGCCTGCCGATCAGGTGGTAGGGCCCGACGGCCGAGGGGTCGTCCCGCCGCAGTGCGTCCATGCCGTGAATCTTGGCCCCGTGACGCTCGTGATACACGGGTTCGGCTGGCCGGGAGTGGTCAGGGGAGCGCAACGAGCCGGGCCTTGCGGTCCGTGAAGAAGCGCACCTGCCACACGTAGAGCTTGAAGTCCCTGGTCGGGCTGGCATCGGAGGAGACGGGCTCGTCGCCCGTCACCCGGAGCAGATAGGAGGCGCCGCCGGGGAAGTACTCTTCGCCGCTGTCGATCGTGGGCGGCGCGGAGCCGTCCAGGTAGGCGACGACCCGGGTGGTGTTCTTGACGCTGCAGTACGCGCCGTCCGCGCCGGGCTGGGTCATGCAGTTCTCGTCGGACTGCTTGTCGCGGCGGACGAACAGGTCGCCGGGCTGTTCGAGCGTCTCGGGCTGGGCGGACCCGTTGGTAAGGATGTACTCCATGTAGGGGTACTTCTTCCCGTCCTTCTCCTCGATGCCCGCTTTGACCGCGGCGATCGTGTACTGCTCCAGCTCGGTGTTCTCGAGGGCGAGCGGGGGTCCTGCCTGCGGGGCGGACGCCGCCTGCGCGGTGCCGGTGTTGACGATCGCCTTCTTGCCGCCGTCCTTGGCCTGGTCGCGGGTGTCGTCGCTCTGCGGCCAGAGCAGGAACGCGGCGAGACCGACCGTCGTGAGCAGCGCGACGGCGCCGATCAGCAGGCCGTTGCGGGTGGTGTTCCTGCGGCGGCGCGCGCGCTGCATGGCGCGCAGCTCCAGCCGGGAGACGGCCGGGTGGCCTCCGTAGGAGCCGGACGCCGTCGGGGCCTCGACCGGGGGGGCGGGGACGGGCGCGCCGTAGGGGATCCGGGTGTCGGTCTGTCCCGCGGCGATCGTGGTCTCGTC
>NZ_BAAGZI010000188.1:0-10812 GCF_054778695.1 Actinocorallia lasiicapitis | reverse complement strand
AGCGTCCGGGCGGTGTCGGGGTCGGCCGGGTCGAGGGGGGTCGTGCGGGGGCGGGCCGCCGGTTCCGCGGGACGGAACGGGCGGATCGCGGCGGGGACGATCCGGACGTCGGGGCCGTCCATCGTCCAGGTGTGGAACCGTTCGGGCGCCTTGTCGATCCACGGATGCTCGCGGCGGAGCCCCGTGAACAGATCCGACGACAGCACGTGCAGCCGGTTCTGGCGGGCCAGATTGAGGGCCAGCCCGGCGGCGACGGCGGCCGTCTGGAGCCCGCCCGCGCGGCGGAGCTCGGCGAAACGGTCGCGGTCGGCGCCGGTCAGCGCGTGGGCGAGGGAACTGTCGGCGACCAGGAGCATCTGCGCGGACGTCCCGTGCTCGGCCTCCCACGCCGCCCAGACCCGTTCCAGCCGCGCCCAGACCGGGGGGCGACGGCCACGCGGCGGCAGCTCCGCCGACCAGCAGGCCCTGGACACGTCCACCACCACGCCCACCGGATCGGCCACCCGCGCCCCTCTCGCATGATCCGTCCGACCTTAACCCGAAGGAACCCGAAGGGTTTTTCGGATCCGAGTCCAATGGGTGTACCGCCCGTCACACCTACGGGGTTAAGATCGCCCTTTATCCGGACTGGACGACGTCTCACCCCCTGGAGAGTCGGCATGGGCACGGGAACGGCAGGCGACGGGCGGGACCCCGTACGGGTTCTCGTGGTGCACGCCGACGAGGTGATCCGATCAGCCATGGCAGGGCGGCTGCACGGCGGCGAAGAGATCACCGTGGTCGGGGCTACCGCCGCCGACCCCCTGCCCTTGGTCGTCCAGCTCCATCCCGACGTCGTGGTCCTCGACGATCCGGCGTTCGCGGTGACGATCCGCAAGAAATGCCGCGTACTGATCCTCGGCGAGGACGTCGAAGACGACTGCGACCTCTTCGAGTTCGTCCGCGCCGTCCGGGCCGCCACCAAGGCGGGGCTCGGGCTTTCGGTGCGCGAGGCCGAGGTGATGGACCTCATCGCGTCCGGGCGGTCCAACGGGGAGATCGCGCGCGAGCTGTATCTCAGCGAGAAGACCGTGAAGAACCATGTGAACCGGATCTACTCCAAGCTCGGGGTGCCCAACCGGGCCACGGCGATCTCGCTGTGGCGGGGCGTCCTCAGCGACCGCGTCGTCCGCTGACGCGGCTTTTCTCTCACATACCGTCCGGGACAAATCGGACGGTGAGCAATTGGTGACCATGCGGAGTAAACCGATGCGTGGGGCCGCGCATCTAGTTAAGGAGTCCTGCCCCCGAACAGGAAAGGCCCCCTCTCGATGTACTGGATCTGACGCATACCCTCTTGAACCGTGCCTAAAGTCTTGACCAGGCCGGTCTCCCCCCAAGCCACGCGCACCGCCTGGATTCTCTGGACGGTCGGCGTCCTCGCCTACGTGATCGCGGTGCTGCACCGGACGTCGTTCGGCGTGGCCGGGCTGGACGCCGCGGAGCGGTTCGGGGTCTCGGCTTCGGCGCTCTCCTCGTTCACCGTCGTCCAGGTGCTGGTCTACGCGCTGCTCCAGGTGCCCGTCGGGGTGCTGCTCGACCGGTGGGGATCCCGGCGGATGATCGCCGGCGGGGCGCTGCTCATGGCGTCGGGGCAGCTTCTCCTGGCGTTCGCGACGACCGTCCCCGAAGCGCTGGCGGCGCGGGTGCTCGTCGGCGCGGGCGACGCGATGACCTTCATCAGCGTCCTCAAGGTGATCTCGCTGTGGTTCCCGGCCCGGCGGGCGGGGCTGCTCACCCAGCTGACGGGCTTTCTCGGGCAGACCGGACAACTGCTGAGCGCGATCCCGCTGATGGCGCTGCTCCACGGGCCGGGGTGGACCGCCGCCTACGGGTCGGCGGCGGCGGTCGGGGCGCTGACGGCCGTCCTGGCGTTCGCGGTGCTCAGGGACGCTCCGGCGACGGAGCCTCCGCCCCCGTTCGCGTCGCTGCTGCCGAACCTCCGGACGTCCTGGCGGACCCCGGGCACCCGGCTCGGCATGTGGTCGCACTGCACGCAGACCAGCGCGAACGCCTTCGCCCTCATGTGGGGCTACCCGTACCTGGTCAAAGCGCAGGGCCTGTCCCCCGCGACCGCGAGCGCCCTCCTCACCGTCTTCGTGATCGCGACGATCTCCACGGGCCCGCTGATCGGCCTCTACCTGACCCGGCACCCGACCCACCACGTCCGCGTCACCGCGGTGATCACCCTCCAGCTGATCGCGATCTGGACGATCGTCCTGGCCCTGTCCGGCCCGGCCCCGGTCTGGCTCCTCACCCTCCTCACGATCTCCATCGCCGCCGGCGGCCCCGCCAGCATGATCGGCTTCGACCATGCCCGCGCCCACAACCCGCCGTCCCGCCAGGGCACGGCGACGGGCCTGGTCAACGCCGCCGGCTTCTTCGCCGCTCTCCTCCTGAACCTCCTGATCGGCCTGGTCCTCGACTACCGGGGCAACGCCTTCACTCCCACCGACTTCCGCCTGGCCTGGCTCACCCAGTACCCCCTCTGGTTCCTGGCCCTGGCCGGCCTGGCCTTCTCCACCCACCGAACCCGCCGATTCGCGCATCCCCCAAATCCCCGGTAACGTTCTCTCTGTCAGCAAGGCCGACGGGCCGAGCCGACACCCGCGCCGCTAGCTCAGTTGGTTAGAGCAGCTGACTCTTAATCAGCGGGTCCGGGGTTCGAGTCCCTGGCGGCGCACCACACCTGACCAGCGCGTTTCCGGTTTGTCCGGGGCGCGCTGGTCGCGTTTCAGCCCCGTGTGTGCTCCATGTGTGCTCGGTTGTCGCCACCGTGTCACCGAACCACCCCCGAACGGGTAAGCCCCGCCGCCCTCCGAAGAACACGACGGGGCAGATCATCACGACGATCGCTCACGCACGTTGACGCTTCCGGCGCGACCTGTCCGGGTTCGCCACTCCGCCCGCGGCGAGCACCGGAACCTTCTCCCTGGTCCGGTTGATGAGCGCCGCAGCGTCCTCCGCGGCCCGTGTAGCCAGATCGGGCAGGACCGAGGTGTAGGTGTCGGCCGCGATCGTGATCGACGACAACCCCAGCGTCTCCTGCACGACTTTCATGTCATGCCCGGCTGCCAGCAGGATCGTCGCGGCACCATGCCTCAGATCATGAAGACGGACCGGCGGAAGCCCCGCCTCCATCGCGAGCTGCTCGAACTGAACGGTCACACCCGCCGGATGAAGGGCCTCACCGGTCTCGGTGGTGAACACGAACCCGCTGTCCACCCACCCCTCACCCGCCGCCAACCGCTCAGCGTTCTGGCGAGCCTTGTGGGCCTGCAGTTCACGCACCGTCGTCTCGTCCAGAAACACCTGACGTTCCCCCGCCTCCGATTTCGGACGCCCCTGCCCGACCTCGGAACCGTGCTGCACGATCTGCCAGCGGATCGTCGCCACGCCGCGTGTCAGATCGAGTTCCGACCAGCGCAGCCCGCACGACTCCCCGCGCCGCAGCCCCCGATAGGCGATCAGGTGATACTGCGCATACAAGCGGTGTGAACGGGCGCGGTCGAGGAACACACCGGTCTGCTCGGGCGTCCACACCATCACCGCTGACGGACGCGCCGCACCCACATACGCATCCAGCCGATTCTTCCGCTTTCCATGCCGGGCGTCCCCGTCGGCCTGGACAAGCCGCGCTTTACGGGCTTCTTGCTCCTCGATGTGCTCAGCGAGGCTCTGCTGCCAGGCGACGATCCGCTCAGGCGTCCACACCAACGCCTTCGGACGCCGACCGCCCTCCAACTCGATCAGCGAAGCGACATTCACATCGATCTTCCGCTCCTTGATCGCCTGGTTGAGCGCCGCCCGGAGGGTGGCCCGCACCCGCTGACACGTCGCCGGACCAACGACCCGCCGCCCCTTCACCCTGGCCCGCAACGCCGGATCCCCCGACTCCCTGGCCTGCCTGATGATCTCGTTGCCCTCCTCGATCAGCTCGAACACCCGAGCCGCGTCCACCACCGTCAGCTTGTCGAGCCGCACCTCCCCGATCGCGGGCACCAGATACATGCGGATATGGGACTCGTAGCTACGGCGCGTGTTCTCCCGCAGCTTCTTACGTCCCCGCAGCCACGACCCGAGCCATCCCTCCACCGTGACCTTCCCGTCCAGGTCCTGACCGGTCCTGAACCGACGACGCACCTCCTCCGGATCCGGCAGACCCCTGGTCTCCTTCAACGAAACCGTGATGAAGTCCGCCAGACGCTGCCTGTCCTCCTCCCCGCCGATGTTCAGCAGCTCACGCGCCCGACCCATCTCTGCCTCGGCGGCGTCCTGGGTGGCGAACCCACCCCGCCGCAACGGCGTCCGCCGCCGCCCATCAGCGTGCGGCGGAAGCTCCAGCTGGAACTGCCAACTCCCATGAACCGCACTCCACGCCCCCGACTTACGACGAAGCCTGGGACACCCCCGCCCCAGCAGCTTGCCGTCTACCCCTCGGCACCCACACCTCTTGAACGTCAACCCGGCAGCCACGTCAGGCTCACCGTCCCTCCACGGAAGGCCGCTCAGCCACGGCTGACAGACCCAGCAGGCAGAGAAGCTCAGACGTCGGCACCACATACGCCTTCCCGGACCTGATCACCCGACACGGGAACTCCCCCGCACGAGCAAGCCCATAGGCCTTGGTACGCCCCAACCCGAGCGCTCTGCCCGCCGTGACCACGTCCACCACGACCGGCAGCGCACAGACCTCCGCCACAGACATCCCAGCCCTCACCCACACCCCCGAACCTTCCGAACCCGAACAAGGAAAGGCGAAAAGAGCGCGAACCACGCCTGCCCCAGCGAAGACGGACCGCCCCTCCCCATGACCACACAGATCACACCCCGCGCGGACGGGCAGGAACCCCCGCATACACGCTCGACTCCACCCCCACGATCAAGAGACCCCCACACCGGCGTGTCGCCCCGACCCTCCACCCGACTCCGCACCCCGACCCGCAGACACCGGCCTCTCCTCGAGTAGGCGCTGGGCACCCAGGGCCGAGCTCTGACCGGCACAGCCCGCGCCATGGCCGCCCATCCGCACCGGGACGCCGGCGATCAGCAGCTCCCGCACCGTCCGCAGGAAGATCTGCGGGTCAGCCGACAGATGCGAAGGCGACGCCGTCACCACCACATCGAACGGCCGCGACACCAGCCGCGCGTCCAACGTCAGATCGATCAGGCCGCCATCACGCTCCAACCCGAACCCCTCCGGCAAAGCGCTCTGGCTGCGGCCAACTGGACGCCCCACATCGAAGTACACGCCGACGACCTCCTCCCCCGCCGCCAGAACCCCCTCACACCCCTGGAACTGATCGAGGATCTCCTCCTCCGCCCCATCCCGACATCCCGCGCTCCCATAGAACGCGACCCTCACACCCGCCTCCCCGGCGAGGTGAACACCAGCAGATCCTCATGCGCCGACGCCGCCGCCGCGACGCCCTTCTCCCGCTGCCTGCGCGTCTCCAACATCTGAAAGAACGACGCCCGATTCACCAGACCCCCGTCCCGCAACCCACACAACAGCGCCACCAACCGGTGCTCCAACACCAGGCCGGCCTCCTGCGCGGTCGCAATCACCTCACCGGGAAGATCGACCAGCTCGCCCTTCGCCCGGATCGGACGGATCGTGATCGCCACGACCCCACCCGGCCGAAGAATCTCCCGGCAGCCCGCGAGGATCTGCCCGAACACCTCCATCAACTCCGGCAACCCCCGATACGCGAGATTGTTCCGATCGGCGGAATACCGGTGATTCCACTTCTCCACCCCACCCCCGTCGCCGCCGCGTGTCCCGGAACGGATATGACCATGGGTGCGGGAACCGTAGGGAGGCGACGTCAACACCAACGCCGCCCTCCCCCGCAACCCCGCCAGGGTCGTGGCGATGTTCCGGGCGTCCCCGCACGTCACCCGCGCTGACCCAGCCGCGCCCTGCCCCCGAGCGTGCAGAACGTTCTCAGCGGTGAGGCCGGCGAAGTCGGCCTCATACTCCATCCCCGCGGCATCCCGGCCAAGATGGATCGCCTCCACCAGCGTGGTGCCGATCCCGCACATCGGATCCACCACCAGATCACCCGGCTCAGTGAACGCCCCGACGACCTGTGAAGCGATCGCGGGAAGCATCTTCCCCGGATGCCGCATCGACCCCGGCACATACCGACCCGCCCGCTGCCCCCGCGACTGCACCTGCCCCGTCACCAACACCGACGGAATGATCACCTCGCTCAACGCACACCCCCGACCGGCCGCTGGAACAGACACACATCGCCGTGCACGACCGCCACCGGCGGGAGCGCCGAGGACCGCACGCCACGCACCTGCGCCAACGCCTCCGGACCCGCCTGCACCACCAACGCGTCCCCTTGCACCGGGACACGCAACGCGATCACGTGCTGCACATACCGCAGACCAGCCCGACCCGCCGCCCGAATCACCTCCGGCGCCGGATCCACCAGCCCCTTCCCCTCATGCCGCACCGTCGTGATCACCGCGAGATGACCACCCGGCCGGAGCACCCCCGAAGCGTCCTTCAACAGCCGCTCCAACGGAGGGACACCGATCCGACGCTCACTCACGCACGACGGGCAGACCCCTACGTGGCCACGCCCCGTCCCCGGATACGGCGGAAGCGCCGCGACCAGCAGATCAACACTCCCTTCCAGCCCCTGCATCGCCTCGGCGAGGTCATCCGGGCCCTGCGGCCGAAGCCGCACCAACCCCCGGCTCTCGACCGGCAGTTCTTCTTTCAGGCGCTCCTGGAGATGCTGCGCGAGCGGCAGATGCGGCACGCACCCCACCACCCGACGCCCCGACCCAGCCGCCGCGACCAGCACCGCCTCACCCGTCGGGAACACATCCCCCACGATCCCGCCCGGCCGACTACACGCCCGCACCAGATGCCCCGCCAGCTCACGCCCCACCGCCAGCCGATGCCGCCCACACACCCCCGACCCATCCGCGCGCCCGGCGCTGACCCCCGACCGGGGGGCAGCGGGCGTTGTGTCCGAACACATCCAGACAGACAGCGGCAGCAACCGTCTATCCCCGGTCGATGCCTTCTCCGGCCGAGCCTTCTCGTTCTCACCCAACTACCGGTGACCCGAACAGCCACCCGCTCCCATGCACATAAAACACTCCGGGGACGGCGCGGATTGGAACGTCCGCCCCAGGACTTCGTGGGCATGGGGACGTCATGACCGCGTCAGCGGTTCGGGGGGTTGCCATCGTTCATGACGAGATGCGCCGGTCGGGACCCGAGTGCATTCAACGGAAGCGCCGAACGCCTGTGCGGCGACATACCCGGCCAACGGACCCGAAAGCAGCTCGCTGTCATTAGCCGTCCTCCCCGCCAATGTCGGCGAGATCAGCGAGGAGATCGGCCAGCGCCTTGTCATATTGCTGCCGGTCGAAGAGGAAGGGCCCGAACGCGGAGTAGTCGCGGGTGGGACGGTGGCCCTGCTCGAAGTCGTTCCAGACCACCAGGTCTCCGGTCGGTGTGATCCTGGTCATGAGCGGCCAGCAGCCGACCTCGCCGCATTCGCATCCCAGCACGGCCGTCTTGGGGCCGAGCCCGAGATTCTCCTTACCCAGGAAGTGTTCGTCGAGCGGCCCGAACCGGTAGAACTCCGGGATGAGACCGCCATAGGCGTCGCCAGCAGGGGTCATATCCGCGGTGATCTCGAACCGGTCGATCAGATCGACCAGCAGCTGGCCGTCGATCATGGGAACGACATCGTGGGCCTTCCGATCAGGAAGCCAGCGAACGGCGAACCCGATGACTCGCAGACCCGCAGTCATGATGTCTGACCACTTCTTGCGACTCTCATGTCTTCAGAATGCCAGCACACTCGGGCAGCGATCACCATGTCCTGCCCTTCCTCTTGGCCGACGCATTCGCGGAACGGCCTTGGTCTCGATCAAAACGCGAAACTTGAGTGCAACCCCAAATATGGCTGCCCGGCGGAGCGCCCGGCCGGTTGCCCGAGTCTTTCCTCGGTGAGGAGTTCCTGGGGCGCTCGGCCTCGTCGAGGAGGGTTCGGGTGGGCTGGTGCGGGCTTGACGGCGATCTGCAGCCGGTGCGCTCCAGTGCTGGTCAGGGCCGGAATGGCGGGGTGGTGGCCGTCCTCCGGGTTCCTCGGGGTGGCGGTGGTGGTGCGGGGTGGTGGTTGAGAACTGGTGGCTTCTACCGGCTCGAGCATCGGGGAGTTTCCATGGCCACTGTCCTGCGGGATCACGCGGAATCCGGCTTCAACGGCAACGCGCTCAGTAGCGCTGAGAGGGCGTTCGGGTTTCTGGTCGAGGGGCCGGAGCCGCTCGCGGTCGATGGGCGGGAGGTCGGGCATGGGCTGCCCGGGCGGATGGTCGGGCTTGGGGAGGTGAGGGAGCTGCTGCTGAGCCCGGCGGCTGGGGACGTGGTGAAGGACGCGGTGTGGCGGGTGCTGGTGCGGCGTGCGAGGGATGGTGGTCCGGCGTGGGTGGTCGGGTGTGTGGGGGTGGCGGCGCCGGGGTTGCGGAATGTGGCTGCGCGGGCGGTGCGGGGGTGTCCGGCGCACGCGTTCGATGACGTCGTCGCGGAGATGGTGGCGGAGTTCGTGACGCAGTTGGGGCGGATCGATCTGGAGCGGCCGAACGTGCTGCCTCGGCTGATGGTGTGGGCGCGGAAGGGCGCGTTGCAGGGGCGGGCGCGGGAGGTCGCCGGGGTCGAGTTGCGGGAGGAGATGCCGCAGCGGCACGCCGTCGGCGGGGAGCCGTTCCTGGTGCTCGCCGAGGCGGTGCGGTGCCGGGTGATCAGCGCCGATGAGGCGCGGTTGATCAACGCGACGCGGCTTGAAGGGCAGGCGCTGCGGGCGTATGCGGGGCGGGCAGGGGTGCCGGCGGATCGGCTGTACAAGCGGCGGCGGGCGGCTGAGGCGCGGTTGGCGCGGGCGATCGAGAACGGTCAAGTCTCGGTCAGTCTGCTGGGTGAGGGCTCCATTTCGGGGGGCTGAGCGGGTGGTTCATACCTGTCAGCTGTGATCACGGCCCGGTGGCGGGTTTCGGGGGCGGTCGCCCGTTCCCATCGAGTCCACCGTCCCTCGTCCTTTGAAGGAGGACACCCGATCCGGGGTCTGCGCCCGGGTCGTGGTCGCGGCTGACGGTCCGAAAGACGTTCGTTGCATCGGAGTCATGCCCATGAAGTGTCGCTCTTCGGTTCGTCGTGTTCTGGCGTTGTTCGTGCTGCCGTCGCCGCAGGGGGTGAGCTGGATCCGGCGGGCCGTCGCCTCGGCGGTGTGGACGGCGGGGTGTGTGGTGACGGCGCTATCGGTGCCGCACGTCGCGCAGGCGATGACGGGGCTGGCAGCGGCCTCGCTCGACCAGGTGATCACGAATCTGCGGAACGTGGTACTCGGGCTGCTGGTCGGGCTCGCCACCTTGTTCTTCACGATCGGCGGGGTGCGTTACATCCTGGCCGGGGCGGATCCCGGTGAGGTCGAGTCGGCGAAGAAGACCCTGCGGTACGGGGCGGTCGGGTACGGGGTGGCGATCCTGGCGCCGGTCTTGGTGCGGCTGCTGCAGAAGATCGTCGGTGCCTGAGGTGGCGGCGCGTCGCCTCTGGCCTCGGGTGCTGGCCGCCGCGCTCGGGACGGTGATCTTCCTGCTGGCCGGCGGTCAGGCCTGGGCGCAGCCCCCGTCGCCGACTGCGCCGCCGTGCTCGCCCGCGCAGGCGACGGGCTGCGTGATGCCTTCGGCTCCCGCCGTCCCGGCGAGCCCGGAGGGTGGTTGCGGGTTCATCGATGTGGGATGCAAGGCGCGGGAGGCGATCGACGGGTGGTTCGCGCATCTGGTGCGCTCGGCGGCCGAGCCGGTGCTGGCGATGCTCGGGTCGACGATTCTGGCGACGCCCGAGCTGGACGCGCCGTCGATGGCGCGCAGTGTCGAGTTGTGGGAGCTGTCGCGGACGATCGCCAACACCTGCTTCGTGCTGCTGGTGACCGTGGCGGGTGTCCTGCTGATCGCCGGGCAGTCGATGCCGGGGCAGGTCTCGCCGCGTGAGCTGGTGCCGCGGCTGATCTGGGCGTTCCTGGCCGCGAACCTGAGCCTGATCGCGATCGGCTATGCGATCACGCTGGCGAACGGGCTCAGCCAGGCGTTCCTCGCCGACGCGGGGAGCCGGATCGATCCCGAGACCGTCGCCAAGGCGATCGGCAAGATGCTCCTGGCGGGGGTCGCCTCGCAAGGGGTGTTCATCGCGATCGTGGCGCTCGTCGTGGTGGTCCTGGCGGTCGCGGTGGTGTTCACCTATGTGGTGCGGCTCGCGCTCACCATGGTGGTGATCGCCGCCGCGCCGCTCGGGCTGATCCTGCACGCCCTGCCGATGACGGAGGGGATCGCGCGGCTGTGGTGGCGGTCGCTCGCCGGTCTGCTGGCCATCCAGGTCGCCCAGTCGCTGGTGCTGGTGACCGCCGTCCAGCTGCTGTTCGCCAAGAACCCGGCCGGTACGGAGGGTCTGGTGGGGCAGACCGATCTGAGTGACCTGCTGATGGCGATCTGCCTGCTGTTCATCCTGGTCAAGATCCCCGGCTGGGTGGCCAGGACGATCTGGCAGGCGAACAAGCCGCAGATGCTGTCGCGCGTGGTCAAGTCCCTCGTCCTGTACCGGGGATTGCGGATGGTCACCAAGGGCGGTGGGGCTGCGTCCGGTGGACGGCCCCCACGCCCGCCAGGCACGCCCGGGGCTGGTCCTGGTGGCCCGTCCGGCGGCCCGGGTGGGCGGCGTCGCGGTCCGCACGGTCCTCCTGGCGG
>NZ_BAAGZI010000187.1:0-10813 GCF_054778695.1 Actinocorallia lasiicapitis | reverse complement strand
CGGGCCCCACCACGATCAGCCGGCCGGCCCCGGTCACGGCCCGCGCCACCCGGACGATCAGCGGCAGCCCACCGACGACCGCGCCCGGTTTGTCCGCGCCGCCGAGCCGCGTCGCCGAGCCTCCGGAGAGGATCACCGCATCGAAGTCCACGGGCCCATTCTCACTGACCCGGCCGGATCGGCGCGGCAGGCGGGGCGGACGGTCAGCCGCCGATCGCGGACATCGGCCGGTCGGGCTGCAGGAAGCTGGGGTCGTCGATGCCGTGGCCGGGACGCTTGGCGAGGATCGAGCCGTTCCAGCGCTCGATCAGCTCGTCGTCGGTG
Organism: Actinocorallia lasiicapitis; assembly: GCF_054778695.1. Lineage (NCBI taxonomy): Bacteria > Bacillati > Actinomycetota > Actinomycetes > Streptosporangiales > Thermomonosporaceae > Actinocorallia > Actinocorallia lasiicapitis. The sequence continues at coordinate 10,489 of NZ_BAAGZI010000187.1, read as the reverse complement.
GCTCCCGAGCGCATCGCGTCGCGGAGGTTTGACTCCTCGCGGGCGAACAGGCAGTTGCGAATCTGGCCGTCGGCGGTCAGCCTGACCCGGTCGCACGCGCCGCAGAACGGGCGGCTGACCGACGCGATGATCCCGATCTTGGCGCCGTCGACGCGGAAGGTCTCGGCGGGCGCGCTGCCGCGCTCGGCGCTGGGCTCGGGAACCAGCTCGAAGTGCTCGCCGAGCAGCGCCAGGGTCTCCGCCGCGGTGATCATGCCGGAGCGCGTCCAGTGGTGCTGGGCGTCCAGCGGCATCTGCTCGATGAACCGCAGCTCATAGCCCCGGTCGAGGCAGTAGCGCAGCAGCGGGACGGCCTCGTGGTCGTTGACGCCGCGCATCAGCACCGCGTTGACCTTCACCGGGGCCAGCCCGGCGGCGACGGCGGCCGCCAGCCCGTCGAGCACGTCGTCCAGCCTGTCGCGGTGGGCGAGCCGTTTGAAGGTATCCCGGTCGAGGGTGTCGAGCGAGACGTTGACCCGGTCGAGCCCGGCGTCCTTCAGCGGCTGCGCGAGCTTCGCCAGCCCGATCCCGTTGGTGGTCAGCGACACCTCGGGCCTGGGCTCGAGCGCGACGGTCCGCGCGACGATCCCGGGCAGCCCGCGCCGCAGCAGCGGCTCGCCGCCGGTGTAGCGGACCTCGGTGATCCCGAGCCGCTCCACCCCGATCCCGACCAGCCGCAGCACCTCGTCGTCGGTCAGCAGCTCAGCGTTGGGCAGCCAGTCGAGACCTTCCGCGGGCATACAGTACGTGCAGCGCAGATTGCACCGGTCGGTCAGGGAGACCCGCAAATCGGTCGCCTGACGCCCGTACCCGTCGACCAGTCGCACCAGCGTCGTCATCCGACCAGCTTATTCCCTGTAGTCCCGTTCCTCGCCGTTTCCCCGGCGGTATCGGGTCAGCCGGTCAGTTCCCGGCGGCGGGCCCGGTACGCGGCGACGTGCGCGCGGTTGCCGCAGGTCTTGGAGTCGCAGAAGCGACGGCACCGGTTCCGGGACAGATCGACCAGGACCCGGCCGCAGCCGTCCGCCGCGCACACCCGCAGCCTGTCGATCTCACCGGCGGCCACCACCTGGGCCAGCGCCATCCCCATCTCGACGGCCAGATGCTCGCCGATCCGGCTGCCCGGCACATGGTGGTGGATATGCCAGTCGTAGCCGTCGTGGTCGGTGAGCTGGGGTTCTGTCCGCACCCCTGCCAGCAGTTCGTTGACCAGACCGACGATCTCGGCGGTGTCGTCGGAGTGGAAGATCTCACCGAACCGGGCGCGGAGCCGGCGCACCTCGGCGAGGTCGGCGGCGTTCATCGCGGGCACCCGGCTCACCTTGGCCGTCTCGACGAAGACCGCCAGCGCCGCGAGGTCGCCGAGCCGGTCGGGGCCGCCCGCCGCGCTGTTGACGAGCTCCACGGCGACCCCGAGCGCCCACTCGGTGTCATGAGAGAAGATCACGTTCGCACCTGACGGGGATCACTGAAGCGGATGTCCCGGACAGTACCAGGATTCAGGGCCCATGCTGCCAGAACACTGTCCGTTCTTGGCTTTCCGTAGCCTTCCCCACCACCCGGCGGGTGGTTTCATGCTGTGGGCAAAAGGGTTCACAGGCCGGGGGGCGTGAATTGTATCCAGGCGCGGCACCGACACGTCAGGATCCGGTGTTCGACGTGAGGGACTTCCACGTCCCCAGCACACGCGGCGTCGGCTACGGGAGCGGCAGGCACCGCAAGCGGCCGGCCCTGTCCCGGATCGCCGAACGCGGGACCGCAGGGCCGTCCCGGCTGTTCATCGCCTGCGGCGCACTGCTGTTCCAGATCTCCCTCGGCGGCATCTACTCCTGGAGCGTGCTCGCCCGCGCCCTCCAGGAACCGGGCAACGGGTTCGCGCTCAGCCGCGCCCAGGCCGTCCTGCCGTTCACGCTGGCGATGGGCGTGGTGTTCCTCGGCACCTTCCTCGGCGGCCGGTTCCAGGACCGCAAGGGGCCGCGGGCCGCCGCGCTGCTCGGCGGGACCCTCTACTCCGCGGGCACCATGCTGTCGTCGCTGGCCACCGACAAGAGCATGTTCTGGCTGATGCTGGTGTCCTACGGGGTGATCGGCGGGCTCGGGCTCGGCATCGCCTACATCGTGCCCGTCGCGATGCTGCAGAAGTGGTACCCGGAGAAACGCGGGCTGATCACGGGCGTCGCGGTGGGCGGGTTCGGGTTCGGCGCGGTCCTCATCTCACCGCTCGCCCAGTTCCTCGTCGACGCCTACCGCGACGAGCCCGCACGCGCGTTCCTGCCGCTCGGCCTCTGCTACCTCCTCGGCACGGCCCTCGGCGCGTCGGTGTTCCGGAACCCGCCGCCGCAGCCGCGCAAGGGCGGCCGCGCCGACTTCACCATCGGCGAAGCGCTCCGCACCCGCCAGTGGTACATGCTGACCGCGATCCTCACCCTCAACACCATCGCGGGCATCGGCTTCGCCGCCGTCACCGCCAGCGCCGCCGTCGCGATCACCGGCATCGGCGCGGCGGCCGCCGCGGCCCTCACCGGCACCATGGGGATCTTCAACGGGACCGGCCGGATCCTGTGGGGCTGGCTGTCGGAACGACACGGCCGGATGCGGATGTTCACCCTCATCCTGGCGATGGAAGGCGTCTGCCTGCTGAGTCTCCCCCACGCGACCGCGCCCCTGCTGTTCGTGCTGCTCGCCGGGATCATCTTCGCCAACTTCGGCGGCGGCTACGCCGTCATGCCCGCCACCACCGGCGACTTCTTCGGGCTCAGCCACGCGGGCGCCATCTACGGGCTGATGAACGTCGCCTGGAGCATCGGCGGCGTCATCGGCCCCCTCATGATCAGCAACATGGCGGCTGACGGGTCCTACGACACCGCGTTCACCACGCTCGGCATCATCGTGCTGGCCACCACCGTGCTGCCCCGCCTCACCCGAGTCCCCGGACGCCGGTCGGGACGACGCCGGTACGCCTAACCGGCCAGGCTGTAGTGGGGGTCCGCGACGACCGGGTAGGCGGCGCCCTCGTGCTGGACCCGCATCACCAGGATGCTGCCGTCCAGCTCGTAGAAGGCGCGGATCGGCCGGAACAGCGAGTCGCACGCCCACGGGCTGTAGAACCGTCCGACGGTCGCGCCGTAGCGCAGGTTCACCACGTCGAAGCCGCCCGAGGGCATCGGGTCGAGCGCGAGGCCGTCCGCCAAAGTGATCGGGAACCGGAACGCCGTCGGCGCCTCGGGCCCGTGCACCACCGTGACCAGGCGGATCCCGTCCGACGTGGTCTGGGCGACGATGTCGGTGTCGACGTCCACCCCGACGAAGACCCGGAGCGACGGGCGCAGCACTGTCGCGGCACGGTCACCGGCCTGGGCGTCGATCGCCAGATGGATCCGGTTGCCGTCCTTCGTGGCGGCCCAGACACCCTCCCGCGCGCGGCCGCCCCACTGGACGCCCTCGTGGTCGAGCTCCTGCGGCTCGACCTTGCCCCGTGCGACGAGCACCTGCGAGGCGGCGTTCATCGCCGCGGTCGCCCCGTCACGCGCGTGCCGCATCGGCACAGCCCCCTCCGCCTGCTTCTTCCGTAAGCGCGCCCGCCGAGACCGGTTGGCGCTGCTTTGGTTTATCACGTGTGTTACCGACGTGAAGAACTTTGGCCCCTTCGAGCATCAACCCGTGAAGGGTCGGACACAATCGGTAGCGAAAACGACCCCACGGTCACCGTGGGCCCGTCCTGGTTCCATAATGGTCTGTCCCGCAACGGGCGCCGACACGAGGGGAGAACCGTTGAACGAGCACCTGGACGAGGCGGCCACGATCCGCATCGCCGATCTGCCGGAAGCCGACCAGGAGTTCGTCCGGACCGAGCTGCGCCGCAACACCCCGCTCCACCATCTGCTCGCCCTGGAGATCGTCGAGATCGGCCCCCGGCACGCGATCCTTTCGATGCCGGTCAGGGAGGAGGCGTTCAACAGCACCGCGAACCTGCACGGCGGCGCCCTCGCCACCCTCATCGACGTCGCCGCCGGCACCGCCGCGGCCCGGGGCAGCGGTTTCAAGCCGGGCGAGCAGTCCCTGGTCACGGCCGATCTGCACGTCCGCTATCTGGGTCGCCCGCACGGCGACACCGTCTACGCCCGCGCCGAGGTCATCAAGGTCGGCCGCCAGCTCGTCATCGTCGAGTGCCGCGTCACCGACCCCGAGTCCCGCATCGTCGCCACCGGCGACTTCTCCATGATGATCGTCCCCCAGCGCCAGCCCCTCCGCCCCATAGCCGACGCCCAACCCCACGACCCGGATCTGTGAAACACCCGAAAACCGTTTGAACACACCGTCCCTTTTCTGGCTTCATGTTCTCGGCACCACCCCCGAGACGAAAAGGAGACGGTGTTGCCTTACGAGATTCTGCGGGGCGGCACCGTTCCCATCAAGATGTGGACCGACCCCGCGAGTGTGGAGGATTCCGCGCTCCAGCAGCTCAAGAACGTCGCTTCTCTCCCCTGGGTTCATGGTGTGGCCGTCATGCCCGACGTCCACTATGGAAAAGGCGCCACGGTCGGTTCCGTCATCGCGATGCGTGATGCGGTCTCCCCCGCGGCGGTGGGCGTCGACATCGGCTGCGGAATGACCGCGGTGAAGTCCAGCCTCACCGTGGAGGACCTGCCCGACGACCTCGCCAAATTGCGCTCCCGGATCGAGAAGGCCATTCCCGTGGGGCGGGGAATACACCGCACCGCGGTCGATCCGTCCGGTGTGCAGGGGTTGAAAGAACGCGGCTGGTATGAGTTCTGGAAGGGCTTCGACGAGCTGCACCCCGGCGTCCGGAACAAGCTCGGACGCGCAATGTCCCAAATGGGGAGTTTGGGAGGAGGGAATCACTTCTGCGAGGTCTGCTTGGATTCGTCAGGCTCCATCTGGATTGTTCTGCACTCCGGTTCGCGGGGCATCGGCAACGAACTCGCCGGGCATCACATCGAGGCCGCCCAGAAGCTCCCCCACAACCAGGATCTGCCCGATCCCGATCTGGCGGTCTTCCTGACGGGCACGGCCAAGATGGACGCCTACCGGCACGATCTGTTCTGGGCCCAGGAGTACGCGCGCCGCAACCGGGCGATGATGATGGCGATGGCCCAGAACGCGGTCGCCGCGCATCTTCCGGGCCTGCGGATCCGCTGGGAGGAGGCCATCTCCTGCCACCACAACTACGTGGCGGAGGAGACCTACGACGGGGTGGACGTCATCGTGACCCGCAAGGGCGCGATCCGCGCCGGCAAGGGCGATCTGGGGATCATCCCGGGTTCGATGGCCACGGGCACCTACATCGTCCGCGGTCTCGGCAACCGGCACGCGTTCAACTCCGCGTCCCACGGCGCGGGCCGGCTGATGAGCCGTACCCAGGCCCGCAAGCGGTTCACCGTGCAAGACCTGGAGGAGCAGACGGCCGGCGTCGAGTGCCGTAAGGACTCCGGGGTGATCGACGAGATCCCCGGCGCCTACAAGGACCTCGACGCGGTCATCGAGGCCCAGCACGACCTCGTCGAGGTCGTGGCCCACCTCAAGCAGCTCATCTGCGTCAAGGGCTGAGCCTCCGCCGGAACACCGGCGCCCCGTCGTCGCGGGGCGCCGGCGGCGGGGCTTACCAGTGGTCGGTGCCGAATTCGGCGCCGTCGGAGGAGGCGAGGAGCTTCAGGTCGGATTCGACCATCATGCGGACGAGTTCCTCGAAGGAGACCTCGGGCTCCCAGCCGAGCTGCTCGCGGGCCTTCTTGGGGTCGGCGCAGAGCAGGTCAACCTCGGCGGGCCTGTTGTACTTGGCGTCGATGACGACGTGGTCCTCCCAGTTCAGCCCGACGCAGTCGAACGCCAGCCGGACGAGCTCACGGACCGACTGGGTGACCCCGGTGCCGATCACGTAGTCCTCGGGGGTGTCGGCGGCCAGCATCATGTGCATGGCACGGGCGTAGTCGCCCGCGAAACCCCAGTCGCGGCGGGCGTCGAGGTTGCCCAGCCGCAGTTCGGTGGCGAGCCCGAGCTTGATCCGCGCCGCCCCGAGAGTGATCTTGCGGGTGACGAACTCGGCGCCCCGGCGCGGCGACTCGTGGTTGAACAGGATCCCGCTGACGGCGAACATCCCGTACGACTCACGGAAGTTCTGGGTGATGAAGTGGCCGTAGGCCTTGGCGACGCCGTAGGGGCTGCGCGGGTGGAACGGGGTCAGTTCGTTCTGCGGGGTCTCCCTGACCTGCCCGAACATCTCCGACGACGACGCCTGGTAGAACCGGATCTGGGCGGCGGGCTCGACCGTGCGGGACTGGCTGATCCCCGAGACGACCCGGATGGCCTCCAGCACGCGCAGCGGGCCCATGCCGGTGACCCCGGCGGTGAGCTCGGCCTGCTGCCAGGAGAGCGGGACGAAGGAGATCGCACCGAGGTTGTAGACCTCGTCGGGCTGCACCCGTTCGACGGCGGAGATCAGCGAGCCCTGGTCCAGCAGGTCACCCGTGGTGATCTTGATGTCGCCGATGTGCTTGCGGAGCCGGGCGACGTGCGGATTCGCCTGACCGCGCACCAGACCCCAGACCTCGTATCCCTCCGCGAGCAGGTGCTCGGCGAGGTACGACCCGTCCTGGCCGGTGATGCCGGTGATGAGCGCTCGCCTGGTCAGCGGAACCCCCCTCTGATGTGCCTGGAGGCACGGCCTACAAAAACACAAACAATTCGTGTGAAAGACGAGGTTATCGACCTTCTGACTCTCCTGAGTAGTCCGGGGCACGGTAAGACCCGAACGTGATTCGACTCGCCAGTCGGATCCGGCTGTGTGAGGCTCGGCAACGTGCGCGACGACCTGCCGCTCGTGGCGGTGTGCCCGGTCGGTGAGATCATGCCGGGTGAGATCCGCCCGGTGCCCGGGCTGCCGATCCTGCTGTGCCGGTCCGGTGATTCACTGTATGCGGTCGCGGCGCTCTGCCCTCACGCCGGAGCGCTGCTCGAGAGGGGGAACCTGGTGGAGGACTGTCTGGAATGCCCGTTGCACGGGGCCAGATTCGCGCTGGCGGACGGGCGGGTGCGCCGCGGGCCGTCCGGGTCGGCGCTGACCACCTACCCGGTCGTCCTCCAAGAGGGAAAGATCTACGTCTCGCCCCGGGCCAACCCCCGCAGGCGGGGCTGGTGGCGCCGGTGAACCCCCGGCTGGGCAAGCGCACACTGGACGGTTTCGCGGTGATGGCCGTGGTGAACCGCACACCCGACTCGTTCTTCGACCAGGGCGCGACCTTCGGGTTCGACGCGGCGATGGCGGCCGTGGACCGTGCCGTGGCCGAGGGCGCCGACATCATCGACATCGGCGGGGTCAAGGCCGGGCCTGGGGACGACGTGGACGTCCGGGAGGAGCTCCGGCGGGTCGTGGACACCGTCGCGGCCGTCCGGGAGCGGCATCCCGGGATCGTGATCAGCGTCGACACCTGGCGCGCCGAGGTCGGCGACGCCGTCGCCGAGGCGGCCGCCGACCTGCTGAACGACACCTGGGGCGGCCCCGACCCCGAGCTGGCGGTCGTGGCGGCCGAGTACGGGCTGGGCCTGGTCTGCGCCCACGCGGGCCGTCAGGAGCCGCGGACGCGCCCGCACCGCGTCGCCTACGACGACGTGATGGCCGAGGTGATCACCCAGGTGACGGCCGAGGCCGAACGCGCCGTGGCGCTGGGCGTCCGCCGCGACGGCATCCTCATCGACCCGGCCCATGACTTCGGCAAGAACACCCGCCAGTCCCTCGAGGTCAGCCGCCGGCTGGCGGAGATGGTCGCGACGGGCTGGCCGGTCCTGGTGGCCGTGTCCAACAAGGACTTCATCGGCGAGACCCTGGGCCGCCCGGTCGACAAGCGCGGTGTGGGCACGATGGCCGTCCTGGGCGTCTCGGCGTGGCTGGGCGCCCGGGTCTTCCGCGTCCACGACGTGGCGGGGGCCCGGCGGGCGCTCGACCGGGTGGCCGCCTTGCGCCGCACCGCCCCCTGAGGCGATCGCCGGGCCCCGCCACGTCGTCTCGATGCTCTCGCTAGGCGCTCGCCTCCTTCGCGAACGCCAGGAACTCCCGCGCCAAGGCGGGGAGCGGACGGTGGGCGTGGACGAGGCCGATGGTCCGGGTGATCGGGGGCATCAGTGAGCGGAGCGCGAGCCCCTCGACGTCCTCGACCTGGTTGCGGTACCAGAGCAGGGAGCCCCGTCCGGCCCTGACCCAGCCGAGCCAGGCGCCCCTCTCGTCCGATTCGACGGCGACCACGGGGGTCGCGCCGATCCGGACGAGCATGGCGTCCATCTCGGCCCGGCGGGCGGTGCCCTTGGTGGGCATGATCAGGCGCAGCCCCTCCAGCTCCTTGAGCGGGACGGGGTCGCGCAGTTTCAGGCCGGGAGGCGAGATCAGCACCACCTCCCGCTGCTCGAACGGGTGGGCCGCCAGATCGCCCGGCACGGGGAGGTCGGTGACCGCCAGGTCGGCCCGGCCCGCCCTGAGGGCGGCGCCGACGGCGTCCCTGCCTTCGCACCTGACCACCCGTACCCGGACGGCCGGCTGGTCCCGGGCGAACCGGGGCAGCAGCCGTCCGGTCAGCTCGGGCTCCAGCGTGGGCGTGGTGGCGATGCGCAGTTCCGCGCCTCGCCCGTTCCCCCGGGTGACCGCCTCGATGGCGTCGACCGCTTCCAGCGCTATCCGGGCCTGGCGGACCACCTGTTCCCCCGCGACGGTCAGCACCACCCCCCGCCCGGACCTGGCGAACAGTTCGATGCCCAACTCGCGCTCCAGTTCCCGGACCGCGCGGGAGAGCGCGGGCTGGGCGACATAGAGCGCTTGTGCCGCCGACGTCATCGTGCCGTGGTCGGCGGTGGCCACGACGTAGCGCAACTGCCGCAGATTCATGCTTCGACGGTATGGCAACGAACGCCGGCGGTCCGGGACATGACGGAAAGCCACCGGTTGTAACTAGTTACGTCACTGGTTCACTAACGGTCCGGCAGGTCCGCCGCGTACGACTCCTTCACGACGTCGAGGACATGCCAGGAATCGAGCAGCTGCACTCCGGGGACGGCGCGGACGGCGTCGAGGACGTCGACCAGCGCCGCCGGCGACGACGCCTCGGCACGGCCGATCAGATCGAAGCGGCCGAACCCGGACGCGAGATAGCGGACGCCCTCCAGAGCGCCCACCTCCTGCGCGACCCGGCGGACCGACGATCCGGCGACCACCCCGAAGGCGGCGAGTTCCAGGCTGCCGAGCGCGGCCGGATCGGCCAGGCCCGTCACCTGGATGACGCCGGAGCGCATCAGCCGGACGACCCGGGCGCGGGTGGCCGCCTGGGACAGTCCGATGATGCCGGCGAGGCGGGTGTAGGGGGCGCGGCCGTCGCGTTGGAGCTCCTGCAGGAGCCGCCAGTCGATGTCGTCGAGTGCGACGTCACCGAGCGGGCGGACCACCGAATGGGCGTCCTTGGCGACCTCCACGGCGCGGAACACCTCGACGGAGGAGACTCCGCCGAGCTGTCTGATGTCGTCGACGACGACCGCGAGCGCGGCGTCGTCTCTTGCTCTGGCCTCGGCCACCACGGCGTGGGGGCCGGTGGTGAGTCCGGCGAAGCACAACGCGGGATGTTTGGCGAGCTCGCGGGCGACGTCACGGGCGGGTCCGGCACTGGCGATGGCGAGATGCCCGACCGCGCTGGCGCCGATCACCTGCGCGTGCACGATGCCGACGACTCTGACGACACCGTTCTCGAGCAGGCTTTGCACCCGGGCCCGCACGGCGGTGCGGGACAGCCCTACGCGGTCGGCGAGTGCCTGAAAGGTCGCCCGGCCGTCCCGCTGGAGCTCGCGGACCAACACGGAGTCCACTGCATCCAGCACGAATTTTCCTCCTGTTTTGGGGGGTGCCAGGCCGGTCGTGACCTGCAGTCATCAGACGCAAGATCCTTACATTTTCCGGCCCTTGGGGGGAAATTATGATCTTGCTCGTGTTTGCCCCGTTCCAAGACACACGAAGTGCCAGCGAAACGGGACGAGACAGGCGAATGAACGGTGACGCCAGAACCCTGCATGTCCGGACGTCTACGTACATGGGCCCGCCTCCTCGGTGGCGTTTCCCACTTCTGTCCTGATGGACAGCCCGCGCGCGAAAGCACGGACCAGACCCGGCTGGCGGAAACGCATTTGTCCGCTGTCGGCACATCGCACGGCCTCCAGCAGCCGCGCGTCCACCAGTTCCTCAATGAGATCGTCGGTCTCCTCGCGGGTGAAGGACCCGTCCGCCAGGCGGGAGAACACCGTGCGGGCCGGCGCGGAGACTCCCGCGAGGCTCGCGGCGATGCCGCGCCGGACGTCCAGATCACCGTGCGCGAGCTCGGCCAGCCGGTGCTGGTCGTCGCTCAGCCTCGCCACGAGGTCCGCCAGCCGCCAGTGCGGCTTGCCCGCCAGCCGGGCCCCCGCG
>NZ_BAAGZI010000186.1:0-10824 GCF_054778695.1 Actinocorallia lasiicapitis | reverse complement strand
GCCGGCGCCGCGGCGGCGATCCGGCTCTTCGTGGTGCGCGCCGCCGATGCGGCGCCGGGCTTCGAGCTCACGCCGGGCAACGTCGCCGACGTCATCGAGGTCTGCCGTCGCCTGGACGGGCTGCCGCTGGCGCTGGAGCTCGCAGCCAACCGAGTGCGGGCGCTCGGAGTACGCGACCTGGCCGCTCGGATCGACGACCGGTTCCGGCTGCTCACCTCCCGGCAGCGCGGCGCGTTCGACCGGCAGCACACGCTCCGCGCGGTCATCGGATGGAGCTGGGACCTGCTCGCCGACGCCGAACGCACCGTGCTGCGCCGTTTCGCCATGCACGCGGCGCCCTGCAGCCTGCAGGCCGCCGAGTCGGTGTGCGCCGGCGGTGAGATCGCCGAGTTCGACGTGGCGGACCTGCTCGCTCGGCTGGTCGACCGGTCGCTCGTGGTCCGTGTCGACAGCGGCAGCGGCTCCCGCTACCGCCTGCTGGAGACCGTCCGCGCCTACTGTCTCGAGCGGCTGGAGGAGTCCGGCGAGGGCGCGGCGACCGAGCGGCGCTACGCCGCGTACTACGACCGGCTCGCGCTCCGGTCCGAGCCGCGCCTCTACGGGTACGGCGAGATGTTCGCCCGCATGGGCGACATCTACCTGCGGCACGGTGAACACGACACCAGTGCCGTGCCGGCCGCCGGTCCCGCTGCGCTCACGGCCACGTCGAAGGACGGCACGCCGATCGCGTACGAGCTGCGCGGCCAGGGGCCGCTCCTCATCCTGGTCGGCAACACGCTGACCGAACGCGGCGCGCTACGGCCGCTGGCCGCGCGGCTGGCGGGCAGCTTCACGACGCTGGTGTACGACCGCCGGGGGCGCGGTGCGAGCGGCGATACACCGCCGTACACCGTCGAACGGGAGGTCGAAGACCTCGCCGCGCTGATCGACGCGGCCCGCGAGAGCGTCCCAGGCTCCGGCCGCGGCCCGGCGTACGGGTTCGGCATCACCACGGGCGCGGTGCTCGTCGCGGAGGCCACCGCCCGCGGCGTCGGCTTCGCGGCCATAGCCGTCATCGAGCCGCCGTTCATCCTCCCCGGCACCAGGACACCGATCCCCGCAGGCTTCCAGGCGCACGTCGAGAACCTGGTCGAAGCCGGGCGGCGCGGCGACGCCGTGGAGTACTTCCTCTCCGAAGCCGTCCAGATGGCCCCGGAAGTACTCGCCCCATTGCGCAGCACCGCGCGCTGGCGGGACCTGGAGGCACTGGCGCACACCATCACCTACGACACCGCGATCATGAACGGGCATGTCCTGCCCGCACACTGGGCCGACCAGATCACCGCACCGGTACTCGTCCTGGACGGCGGCCTCAGCGCCCGCTGGCGGCGACTAACCGCCCAAGCCGTCGCCCACCTCCTACCGAACGCACGCCACCACACCATGAACGGCCAGCCACACGATCCAGCCCCCGACCTCCTCGCCCCGCTCCTGACCGACTTCTTCCTCGGCACCCCCCGCCCCCTCCCCACAACCAACTGATCTTCAACGCCCCAGCCAAACGCGATCGCGGGCCAGGCAGGCGTTCACAAGCATCCAGCAGAACACAAACCCCCAGGCCGGAAGAGGCTCCGACCGTCCACGAACACCAACGCGCACGCTTGAAAAGCGTGTTGGGGGCAACCCCTCACGAGTTCGAATCTCGTATCCTCCGCCTTAGGGAAACCGCCTCTGACCTGCGACAATCCGCAGATCAGAGGCGGTTTCGTCGTTCCAGGGGGTTCCCAGGGGGTTGCCGTCATCCGGCAGCCACCCAGAAGCCCCGCCCGGCAGAACAGTCGGGAAGGTTCGACCGAGGCCGTCTCCCAGGCCGACGATCAACGGATCGTCGAAGACAGGAGACGTCGCGAGAATGGCGACCAGCACGGCCACCACCCGCACCCGCAAGAAGCCCACCGACGACTGGACCCGTTGTTCGGAAGGCATCGAATACAAGAAGACGCGCGGCGGCGACGTCATCTACCGAGTCCGCTGGATCATCGGCGGCGGCAAGAAGGGCCCGCGCGACGAGGACTACTTCTCGGGCCACACCGAGGCCAAGAACTTCCGTGCCCGAATGATCGCAAATGGCCGTCGGCACCCCGACCGCGAACCGGCCCCCATGGACGCCCCCGCGATCCTCCAGGCCGCCCCATTCGTCGCCCTCGCCCCAACGGCCCCTGTCACGCCCGACCCGCCCGCCGAACCCGCGGGCCCGGCGTTCCCCGGCCGAACGATGGCCGCGGCGTTCGACACCTACCTCGCGTACCTGGAAGAACGGAACCTCGTCGAGCCCCGCCAGCTCACCGACTACCGCCGCCTGTGGGAACGCCACGTCCTCTCCTCCGTCGTCACCGTTCACGACGAGAACATCGACGGCACCACCACCGAACGCAAGGTCGGTCCCCTCGGCGGCCTCCATGTCACTGAGATCACTGCCGCCGTGATCGACGCCTGGGTTGTCTGGATGACCAAGCGGACCTACGTCAAGCGCAAGGCCCGCCCGGAGCGCCGCCGCCCCGACGGCACCTTGATCCCCAAGGTGGACGAGATCAAGAAGCCCTACAGCCCGAAGACCATCCGCGACGTCCACGGCACCGTCATCTCCCCCATGCTCGGCTGGATCGCCACCCGCAAGGGCTGGATCGACGTCAACCCCTGCGCCGGCGTCCAGCTCCCGCCCCTCAAGTTCCAGGCCGTCAGCCTCGACGAGGTCCCCATCGGCGCCGAAATCCCCCTGTGGATGCGCCTCGGCTACGACGTCTCCGTCCTCGCCGGCGACCTGATCACCCTCGCCGTCGGCACCGGCCTCCGCTACTCCGAGCTCACCGCCCTACGCGCCCGAGACCTCGACCTCGACCTCGACGCCAAGACCCTCCGCGTAGCCCAGGCCGTCAAGCTCGACAAGAACCACCGCCCCTACATCGCCAACTACGGCAAGACCGACTCAGCCCTCCGCACCATCCGCATCGGCGACGACCTCTGCCGTCTCCTCCGCCGCCGCATCGAGAACCTCACCCCCGACGTCCTGATCTTCCAAAGCACCGCCGGTGGCATCCTCCAGGCTCACAACTTCCACCAGGTCCACTGGACCAAGGTCGTGGACAAGGCCCGCGAGGCGGGCATCACCACCGCCGCCACCATGCACAAGTTCCGCCACAGCCACGCCACGATGCTCCTGGCCGCCAACGTCTCCATGGACACCGTCTGCAAGCGCCTCGGCCACAAGTCCATCGTGATCACGAGCCTGCTCTACAGCCACCTCGTCCCCGAGGCCGACACCCACGCCGCCGACGTCATCGCCGCCGTTATGAACCCGACAGGAACCTTGGCCGCGGCAGCGTAGGCGCTGAGCCCGGTCTCGTCCTCCGGTCGGCGATGGGGCGGCGTAGTTACGCAAGTGGCTCCGCCGCCCTCGCCCCCTTGAACTCCGGGCCGAGATAAGCCCGCATCACCAAGCGTCACGATGCGTTGGTGATCACGAACTCGCCCGCTCCAGCCGCGGCCCCATAGAAAGCGATCAGGTCATCCAGAGCCTCGCGCAGAGACGGCAGCACTTCAGACTGCCAGCCCTGTTCGAACTTTTCGCGAGTTCTCTGGTCATAGCCGTTCACGCGTCGTTCGTTCATATATGCCGTGACCTCGATGAGGTCTTGCGGGAGAAGGATCAAGACCGGTGGTCCACCTGGGTCGGTGAATGCCGGCTGGCCACCCAGCACTAGGCCCGCAGCCGCGTCAGCGCGAGTGTCTTCGCCGTTCAACAGCTCAAGAGCCATCTGCCAGGTCCCGTGACCCAGCTCAAGCTGGGCATCTACCTGGTCATCGAGCTTCGCCAACGACTGTGGCAGATTGCAGAACTCCTCCTCGAGCCAGCTCTCCGCCGCCCGATAGAGGTGAAGGTGGATCCCCATATCGCCTCCTTACACCCACCGAACCAAGGCCAAGGAAGTATGCCCTACCTCATCCCAACCTGCGGGAACGAGGGCACCGTCGGCCCCAGCGGCTCGCAGCTCCCCAACCCCCTAGGGCCGTCTACTCCACGACATCGACTCCGTAGGAGCGAGCCAGAGAAGCGAGATCGTGGTCGTAGCCCTGGCCGACCGCTCGCAGGCGCCAGAGATCTTCGCGGCGGTAGATCTCGGTCAGGATGAGGGTCTTCTCGGTGGTGGCGGCGTCCAGGGTGGCCTCGGCCACGGGAGTGGCCGTGCCGGGGGTCGCCTGGATCTCGACGGCGCCTACGTCTCCGAAGGTGGAGGTGCCGTCGATGGACGCGGCGACGACGATCTTCTGAACGACCAGCGGCAAGGCGTCGAGGTCGATCGTGATGGCCTGCTCGGCGGGGCCGTTGGTCGCCAGGGTGATCGTTCCGTCAGGGCTCTCCGGTGCGCCGTAGAACACGAAGTCCTCATCCGTTGAGACCTGGCCGTCGGTGTCAACGGCGAAGGCGACGAGGTCGATCTCGCAGGCGGTCTGGTGATCCCAGGAGGCGCTGATCGTCCAGCGGCCGGGTTCGGGGAGGTCTATGACCGCGCCGCGGCACAACACCTGGGCGGCCGCGGACTCAACGGGTGCGGCCTGCGGGTCGAGCAGCCAATCGCGCGTGCGCAGCGGCAGGCCCAGGGTACGGATCTTCCCGATCCGGCGATCGAGGTCGCCGTCTTCGAGGAGGAGCACGTCGGTGACGCTCTTGGAGAGGTTGACCGAGGCGGCACCGCCTAGCTCGGCGATCTTCACGCGGAGCTCGGCAGCGAGGTCGTGCGGGCCGCCGAGGACCAGGACCCGGTGGCCGGCCAGCGGGCCGGACGGCTTGGGCGCCGGGCGCGGTGCGGGGACTCTGCGGGCCCTCTTCTCGCCGAGCGGCTGACCTGGTCGAACCTGCTCCAGGAGCCGGAGGAACGTCGGTTCGTCGACGATCGGGACTCCGGCCGCCCGCGCGTTGTCGGCCTTGGTGGTGCCCGTTCCGTCGTCGTTGGTGACCAGAACGCTGGTGTGCTTACTGACGTTGTTCATGACGTTCAGTCCGGCGCCGACCGAACGGGCGATCAGGTCGAGGCGCGGTGTGGCCGTCTCACCGGTGATCGCTACCTTCATCCCCTGCACGAGGACGTCCGTGAGAGGGCCGGGGTTCCCGAACGCACAGCGGGCCTTCGGGACGCTCGGTGGGAAGTAATAGGAGTTCTGCCGTGGCGGGCAGGCCACGAACGGGAGCGGCATCGCGAGCTGCGCCACCGAACCCAGCGAGGCAGCCAACACCCCGGCCAGCATCCGAGTGTCGCCCAGAGCGTCATGGGCTCGCTGGGGCGGGACGCCGTAGTAGTGGACGAGTGTGCCGAGCTTCAAATTCGGCGTGGGCGGGGAGATCCGCCGGTTCAGCGCAACGGTGCATAGACGCTGCTCAACAGGGATCGTGATCCCGGCAGCGGAGCAATGCTTGAGATCTGTGGATCTATCGGGAAGGGGGTGCACCTTCCCGATGATCACGACTCATCTCAAGCATGACCGACGCGCCAACGTCGGTGGGGAAGGCACACCCGATGCTCACCGTAGTTCCTGACCCGTCTGACCGCGAGCCGGCCGGCGAGGCCGCCGGTTCGTCGGTGTCGTTGATCGATGAGATCGTGCGGGAGGGCGCCCGCCGGATGCTGGCCGAGGCGTTGCAGGCCGAGGTCGACGCCTATTTCGCCCGGTTCGCCGACGAGCGCGATGCCCGCGGCCGCCGCCTGGTCGTCCGGAACGGCTCTCACCAGCCGCGCGAGATCCTCACCAGCGCGGGGGCGGTGGAGGTGACCGCGCCGCGGGTCAACGACAAGCGCGTCGACCCTGCCACCGGGGAGCGGCAGCGGTTCTCCTCAGCGATCCTGCCGCCGTGGTGCCGGAAGACCCCGAAGATCAACGAGGTGCTGCCGCTGCTCTACCTGCATGGCCTGTCGACCGGTGACTTCGTGCCCGCGCTCGGCCAGTTCCTCGGCTCCTCGGCCGGGTTGTCGGCGCCGGTCATCACGAAGCTGACCGAGCAGTGGAAGAACGAGCAGCGGACGTTCGCTGCCCGTGACCTGCGGGAGGTTGACTTCGTCTATCTGTGGGCCGACGGGATCCATGTCAACATCCGGCTCGAGAAGCACAAGCTCTGCCTGCTGGTCATGATCGGAGTACGCGCGGACGGCCGCAAGGAGCTCATTGCGCTGACCGACGGCTACCGCGAGTCGACCGAGTCCTGGGCCGACCTGCTACGCGACTGCAAACGCCGTAGCATGCGCGCCCCCGTCCTGGCGGTCGGTGACGGTGCGCTCGGCTTCTGGGGCGCGCTACGCGAGGTGTTCCCGCAGGCCAGAGAACAACGCTGCTGGTTCCACAAGATCGCGAACGTGTTGGGGGCCCTCCCGAAGTCCGCGCACCCGGGCGCGAAGAAGCACCTCGCGGAGATCTGGAACGCCGAAGACCTCGACCACGCCCGCCGGGCAGTGAAGGAGTTCCAGGCCGCCTACGGGGTCAAGCATCCCAAGGCCGTCGCGAAGGTCGTCGATGACCTGGAAGAACTCCTCGCGTTCTACGACTTCCCGGCCGAGCACTGGCAGCACTTGCGGACCACGAACCCGATCGAGTCGACGTTCGCGACCGTTCGCCACCGCACCAAGGTCACCAAGGGGCCGGGCTCTCGCGCCGCCGGGCTGGCGATGGCGTTCAAACTGATTCGAGGCCGCGCAGGCCCGCTGGCGAGCAGTCAACGCACCCCACCTCGTCGCGCTCGTCCGCGCCGGGGCCACCTTCGTCAACGGCAAACTCGTTGAGCTTCCCGACGACCGACCAGCAGTTGCCTAAGAACATGATCCTGACCCAACTCATCGACCGCCCCGACGGCTACCGCCCCTCGATCACCCCGAGACCAAACATTCCGTCCTCCAGCACGCCACCGCCTCCCTACGAGGCCGCCCAGCCCCCGACGTCCACCGCCAAATCCACCGCGTCTCCGCACGCCTTAACGCACCGATCACCGAGGTCAGGTCCGCCTTCATCGGCGAGCCCACCCAAGAGATCGCGCTCGCCTCGATGACCTTCCCGATCCCTGCCAACCAGATACTCAAGACCTCTCCGAGCGTCTCGCCAGAGCAATCGCAGCCCGTCCCGGCCGTAGCTGCGGGTCTACCGCCCACGATCAGCAGGTAGGCCGACACAGAGCAAGAGACCCTTGACGCAGCGCAAGATCTCTCACCACGACTGGCCAACCCACAGGTCAACCCGGCGGTATACCGCCGATATACCGCCCCGTGCCAGCCTCTGCCTGACCAGACGAGCCCCTCCGTGGAGGTAGAAGTGCAGCACAAGCGCAAGACCTTGGGCGTGATCTTCTCGCTGATCGCGATGTCCTTCGTCACCGCGACGGCGACCGCGACCCCGGCCCTGGCCGACGTCGGGGCGTACGGGAACATCCAGAACAACCTGCCGGGAAGCTACCCGGTGAAGATCGCCAGGTTCGGGGTGGGCGGCAGTCACTACTGCGGCACGGCCAACGCCGGCTCGTTCACCTGCGAAGAATGGTGGCTGCCCTCCGGCAGGAGCGACTCGTGGCTGAAGGGGTACTGGTTCGACACCGACGGCTTCAAAGTCGAGAACGTCGATTACTACTACGTGAGCGGCTACGGCTGGGTCCCCGGCAACACCTGGTACAAGATCAGCGACTACCACGAGGTCACCTGCTACATGAGCAGCGGAAACGCCCGCTGCGACGTGACCCTCTGACCGACCGACGAACGCTGGGGACCAGGCCAGAAAAGACGGTCTGGTCCCTGGTGCGTTGGGCCATCAAGGCGAGACGCTGGAGGCCTTCCGCGCGAAGGAGAGTCAGTGGGCGCCGACTAGGTACCCTAGTTAGAGAAAAAGCGGAAGAGGTGTAGACGCGACTCAATGACCTAGTTAGAGCTAAAGCGTGAAGATGACCTTGCAGACTCAGATGGTGCTGGACGCGCTGCTGCGCAATCCGGCCCGGGAGATGTACGGGCGGGAGCTGGCACAGGAGACCGGACTGACGCCCGGAACGACGCACCTGATCCTGCTGCGGCTGGAGGCCGAGGACTGGGTCACCTCCTACAAGGAGGACATCGACCCGAGCGCTGAGAAGCGACCCGCCCGCCGCTACTACCGGCTGACCGCCACCGGCACGACCCAGGGCTCAGCCACCCTGGCTACCGCCCGCCGTCCCTCCGCCCGCGCTCTGCGTGGCCTGGCCGGTGAAGGCGGTGCCGCCTGATGGCCAGCTCCCCTCCACCCAAAAGAACCGCTTTGGGGTTGCTCCTTTTCCTCGCATTCCTCGTCGCTAGCGCGGCGGCCGTCGTTGACGGAGCCCTGGGGGAAACGGACAAGATCTTCAGCTTTGTTGCTAGTTTTTCTCTGCTCACGAGCCTCGCCTCGCTCGGCTGGGTGGGGTCCACCGCGAGGCGGGGCGGGGCGTCGTCGACTCGGCGCTCGCGGAAGAGCGGCCACCAGGAGCTGCAGCACCGGTCCGATGCGGTCGCAGCGCATCCCCAGCCGGGCTGGCAGATGAGGACAATCGCGGTATGCATGGCACCGGTCGCCCGGCGGCGCTGGCTGGACGACATCGCCGAGACACTGCACGACTACGACGTAGCCGATCACGCCGACCTGCTGCGCGACTTCCGGACCAATGCGTTCGTGGTGATCCTGCGCAGCTGGACGATCGACTACACCCGGTCGGGGGCGTCGTGACCACGATCAGGGTGTTGATCCTGCTGCTACTCGTCTCGGTTTCGCTCCACATCGGGACTGTGTCGGGCGTGCTCAACTACGTGCAGGAGCACGACCTGGCTGGCGCGTTCGCCGCGGGCGGATCAGCGACCGGCGTCGCGCTGGCCGTGCTCGTCGCGGTGTACAGTGCGTTCGCGTTCACCAACAAGACCAACCAACCCGGCACCACCTCCTCGACCACGCCCGCGCCGCCCCCCACGCCGCCGCCCGTCCAGTCCCCTGGGTCGGGCACGTGAACGAGCGAACCGCGGATCAGGCCTACCGGCTGCTCCTGCCGTTTGGCCTGGACGCGGCATCCTGAACGCAGGCCGAATCACGGCCATACGAAGCCGACCTGACCGTGGCTCTCCGCATACCTTGCGTGCTGCCCAATCGCCATCGGCAACAGACAGCCCGGGTCAGCGATACTTCTTGAAGACGTCGTCCCAGACAATTTCGTCTCGCTCGAACTTCTGGCGGAAGATGCCACCGTCATGGACCTCTGCCGCGACCGGGTAGCCGTAGTCGCCGGCCTCGGCGCCGTGCCGCAGCCACTCCTCATAAATCTTGATCATTACCGCATGCGATCCGTTCGAGCGCGTGGGGTGAGCAACGATGGCTCCATCCTCGAAGGCTTGGCGTTGCCCACCGTCGGACGTGGGCATCTGGTCGCTGATGGGGTAGCCGAGCGGGCCTCCCTCCCAGGCACCCGTCCGGGAGCCGGTCGTTGTCCAGGTCGCGAAGAACTCTTTGGAGATCCAGTGCGCACCGCGAGAGCGCTGCGGGTGCCAATACATCCAGCCATGCTCGAATTTCTGGTGGTATCCCTGGTCGCGTTGCTTTTCCTCATCTACCGGGAACCCGAGCGGCCCTGACTCGGCCTTCAGCGCGTCCCATCCCAGGCAGATTTCCCCCCACACGATGTGCGCGCCAGTGTCCCGGCTCCAATAGATCCGGGAAGGGTAGAGCTGCTGCTTCCCAGGGAAGCCGAAGGCCGCGAATAGACCACGACCGTCCGCAGTAGCGGTCACCGGCCCAAGTGGGCAACCTAGTCGCAGGGCGGGATCGCGCTTCTGCGCTTCAAGGTAGGCGGCCAGAATCGGACCGGGAGGCAGTCCGACCCCGCGGCACCATCCACCACGCCCGTCTGCCAGCTTGGGGATGACGGCAGCGTCAGCACCGAGGCCCCATGCTGTGAGGAGCGCGACAATGCCGATAAGTGGTTTCCTCGCAAAACGCATCGTCCTTGCCATCAGCCCCACGCCGACCTGGGGTAGGTGGTCAGGATCGGCACCGAGGGTTGCCCACCAAGTGCCGGCGTCGGGGAGTGTAGAGATATGCGTGATCGGTACGAGGGTGAGGTCGGAAGGACCCTGGCGAGGCGCGTGTTCGGACACCACCCCAACAATCTGGCCACCGGCCAAGACTGCGGCGCCGGACATTCCCGACCACGGTGATTGAGTCAGCCCGCTCTGGGCGGACGGCAGCGGTTGAGGTGTGTGGGTGGTCTTCAGGGTGAGCAGCCCCGACGCCAGGTTCTGGGAGTTGGGGATGCAGCCCTCGACATGGACGGTGTCGCGGATCGCGTCCTCGGCGTCGCTGCGGGCGGCGAACTTTGGAAAACCGACCGCGCTACATTCCTTGATCACCACCGGTTGCGGGGTGCTCCGTGGGACCTGGGCGTAGGTTGCCGGGGACAGCGGTCCGAGGTCCTCGTCCAGCGCCAGGATCGCCAGATCCGCGTTGTTCAGGTCCCCGGCCAGATACAGGGTCGCGGGCCATGCCTGCTTCGGGGCACCAGGCGTCGCGCCAACCCTGCGAATGGTCAGCACGCCGTCAATGACGGCGTGCAACGAGGTGAGCACGTGGCGGCCGTCGATCAGGAACCCCGACCCGCACCGCCACCGCGGATGCGCACCAGCACCGCGGTCTGCCAAGACCTCCACGAACCGGTCCTGGACCGCCTTAACACCCAGACCGTCTGCCGCCACTAGTACTACATGCCTAGATCTTCATAACCTGGAGGCGCAGGCGCCGTCTGAAATGGCGCCTGCGTGCTTCGGCTTG
>NZ_BAAGZI010000185.1:0-10905 GCF_054778695.1 Actinocorallia lasiicapitis | reverse complement strand
CGGGCAGGACCCGCGACCACGGGTCGCCTGGTTCGGGTCCGCCGATCACCCGCAGGACGGTCAGCGCGTCGGCGACGGAGCCGGCGAAGACGCTGGCGCAGTCGAGCGACGCGCACGCCGGGACGGTGCCGAGCAGGCTGACCAGCCCGCGGCTGGGTTTCAGCCCGACGGTCCCGGTGAGGGCGGCCGGCACCCGTCCCGAACCGGCGGTGTCGGTGCCGATCGAGAACGGCACGAGCCCCGCGCCGACGGCCACCGCCGACCCCGACGAGGAGCCGCCGGAGATCAGCCCGGGGACCAGCGGCGACTCGCAGCTCCCGTACGGGCTGCGGGTTCCGGACAGCCCGGTCGCGAACTGGTCGAGGTTGGTCTTGCCGATGAGGATCGCGCCCGCGGCCCGCAGCCGGTCGACCAGCGGGGCGCTCTCGGCGGGCAGATAGGAGAACTCGGGACAGCCCGCGGTCGTCGGCAGGCCCGCGACGTCGATGTTGTCCTTGACCGCGTACGGGATGCCGTACAGGGGGCCGTCCGGCAGGGCGGCGGCCTCCGCGAGGACCTCCTCACGGGGGCGGAGGGTGATCCATACTCCGTCGTCGCCGCGGGCGGCGATCCGGTCGTAGACCTCCTTGACGGTCTCTTCGGGCCGGGCCGTCCCGGCGCCGTAGCGCCGGGACAGCTCAGTGATGTGGCTCATGTGCCCCCAATGGTCGCGAGCAGGGCGTCGGAGTGGGCGATGGCGCCGAACACCCCGCCCTGCATGGTGATCATCTTCAGTGCGGCCGAGTAGTTGCCCGGGTCGGTGGCGCCGGTGCAGTCGGTGAGGAGCAGGCACTCATAGCCCCGGTCGTTGGCGTCGCGCATGGTCGTGTGCACGCACACGTCCGTGGTGATGCCGGTGAGGATGAGGTGCGTGATCCCGCGCGTCCGCAGCAGCAGGTCGAGGTCGGTCGCGTAGAACGACCCCTTGCCGGGTTTGTCGATGACGATCTCGCCGGGGAGCGGCGCGGCCTCGGGCACGATCTCCCAGCCGGGTTCGCCCCGGACCAGGATCCGGCCCTGCGGCCCTTCGTCGCCGATCCCCGCCCCGATGCCCTTGGACCGCCAGAGCTTGTTCGGCGGGCAGTCCGACAGGTCGGGGCGGTGGCCTTCCCTGGTGTGGACGATCGTGAACCCGAGGGGGCGCAGCACGTCCAGCATCCGCACGGTCGGCTCGAGGCCGGCCCTGGTGAGTTCCAGGTCGTAGCCCATGGCGTCGACGTACCCGCCCTTGCCGCAGAAGTCGACCTGCCAGTCGATGTTGATCACTGCGGTCTTCTCCGGCGTGAACCGGCCGTCGAACGGCCAGTCGTAAGGCTCGGCCACCACCGGACCGTAACCCGCGCTCATTTCGCCGCCGTAACTTCCGCGTCAGCGGCGGGTGTCTCCGTCGCCGGCGCGGGCACCTTCACGAACCTGCTCTTGAGTTCGGTGATCCCGAATGCCAGCAGGACGGCCGCGGCGAGCAGGTAGCCGAGGGCGACCTGCCCTTCGGCGTTCCACTGGACCTTCTCGCCGTGGATCAGCCCGATGAACGACAGCGCCGCGCCCGCGGCGGCGTATCCGGCGGCCCACAGGAACTTCCGGTCGATGATGAACGCGACGACCGCGCCCAGCACGAGTCCGGCGAGGATCGCGCCGCCGCCCAGCAGTTTGGTGCCGTGGTAGACGACGCCCGCGCCGAGCAGTTTGTCCTCGCCGAGTTCGGCGGCCGTGGTCCCGGCGGCGGCGAGCACGTTGTCCATCAGCCCCGTCGCCCAGGAGGCGATGTTGGGGATGAGCGCCATGACCACCGCGATGGCGTGGGCCTTGGGCACTTCCTGGAAGGCCTGGGCGCCGATGAGCAGCCCGATGTACAGCAGGATCGGGACGATCGCCGGGGTCGGCAGCAGCGCGCCGAGCAGGGAGAAGAAACCGAGGAAGCAGAACAGCGCGATGACGACGCCGCTGGCCAGGGAGTACGACGTCCGGCCGCCCGCGGCCTTCCAGCCGGGGTGCCCGATGTAGACGGCGGGCGGGAACGGCGAGCCGAGCGCCGCGCCGACGACCGCGCCGGCCCCGTCGGCGAGCAGCACGGACCGCAGGTTGTAGTCGTCGCCCGCCACCGACGCGCTCTCCACGTTGGTCATGCCCTCGGTGAAGTTGTAGATGCCGAGGGGGATGGCCGTGGCGAGCAGCGGCGACACCTCCTTGAGCCCGTCGATCAGCAGGTCGAGCTGGAGGGTCGGCAGCCCGATGCCGATGTCCTTGGCGGCGGCGGTGACGTCGGCGGGCTCCATGTAGCCGCCGGCCCAACCGATGGCGCTGCCGACCAGCAGCGCCGCCAGCCCGACCGGGATCCCGAACGGCAGTTTCAGATCGGTGAAGAACCCGATCAGAATGATGATCATCACGGGGAGGGCGATCCAGAGCGCCTCCCACATCTGCGCGGCGGGCCGCATCGAGATGAACGCGATCGAGATGCCGGCGAGGGTGCCGAGCATCGCGGCCTGCGGGGTGTACTTGCGGATGTAGGGGCCGACGAACGCGCCGAGCAGCACGATCAGGCCGATGATGAACGCCCACGCGATCCCGGCCGTCCACGCCTTCACCGGGTCCTTGGTCGCCAGGTAGGTGGGGAGCATGACCACGAACGTGACGATGAACATGTGCGGCACCGACGGCCCGTAGGGCATCGCGCACACATCGGTGCGGCCCTCCTTGCGGGCGAGCCGGCGCGCCAGATAGGTGTAGTAGACGTTGCCGATCAGCAACTGGATGCCCAGCGCCGGCAGGATGACGCCGAACACGTCGCTGCCGGGGATGTTGATGACGCCCAGGCAGAGCCCGGACAGCACCAGCACGTTGACCAGGACGTTGAAGCCCAGGCCGAAGAACGCGTTGGTGTCGCCGCCGGTCCACAGCGGCAGTTTCATCGGGGCCCGCTCCTGGGCCGTGCTCTCACTCACTTACCGCCTCCAGGAACTGCTTGGACGGGGCGACCCAGCCGAAGATGCCGCCCTGCGCCGCGATCATGGCGAGTCCGACGCGCTGGAACTCCTCGAAGTAGGAGCCGACGCAGTCGGACAGGACCAGGCACTCATAGCCCCGGTCGTTGGCCTCGCGGACCGTGGTGTGCACGCACACCTCGGTCGTCACCCCCGTCACGACGAGGCTCGTGATGCCCTTCTCCTGGAGCAGCTCCTGGAGTCCGGTGGCATAGAACGAGCCTTTGCCCGGTTTGTCGATGACGGTCTCGGTGGCGAGGGGTTTCAGTTCGTCGATGAGGTCGTGCCCGTACTCGCCGCGGACGAGGATGCGGCCCTTGGGCCCCGGGTCCCCGATCCGCAGACTGGGCTCGCCCCGGCTCAGCTTGGCGGGCGGGCAGTCCGACAGGTCGGGTTCATGGCCCTCCCGGGTGTGGATCACGAGCATTCCGGCCGCCCTGGCGGCCGCGAGGACCTCCTGGAGCGGCGGGATGACCCGGCGGAGCAGGCCGACGTCGTTGCCGAGGGTCTCGCCGAACCCTCCGGGTTCGACGAAGTCCCGCTGCATGTCGATGAGCAGTAGTGCGGTGTGTTCCAGGTCGAAGCCGAACGTGTACGGCTCGGCTTCGACGGAAAGCTTCGTCATGGCGACTCCGTCTCTCCCCCGATCTCTAACCGTCGATTGTCGACAGAAATATGACGGAGGCGGCCTTCGCCGGTTACGGGCCCGTTAGCACGGTCTCACTAGCCGATATAGGTGCGGGCCCCGTGGGACGCCAGAGCGGCCAGAGCGGTCGCGGAGTCTCCTGAGGCGATCGCCTCGAGCAGGCGGCGGTGCCGGGCGACCCCCTCGGCCGGGGTGCGGAGCACGGCCTCGCGCTGGAGGTTGGCCGACATGTAGAGCTGGAGTTTCAGGATGACGGGCTCGTAGACCGCGACGAGCTGGCGGTGGCCCGCCAGCGCGACCAGCGCGAGGTGGAAGTTCCGGTGGGCCTCGTTCTCGGTCAGGGCGTCGCCCGAATCGGCGGCCAGCGCCATCCCGTCCAGGGCCTTGGCGAGGGCGGCCGTCGAGACGGGGCCCGGCAGGGCCGTCTGGACGGCGTAGCGCTCCAGGACGTCGCGGAGGCCGAACAGCTCGTCGACGTCCTCGGCGGACAGCTCCGCCACCCGGACCCCGCGCCGCGGCAGATGCTCCACCAGACCCTGCTGGCCGAGCAGTCGCAGCGCTTCGCGCAGCGGGGCCCTGCTGATCCCGAACCGGGCGCAGAGCTGCTCCTCGATCAGCCGCTCCCCCGGCGCGTGGACGCTGGACAGGATCTCCTCACGGACCCGCCGGACGACCAGGTCCACCAGGCTGGCGGGCTCCAGCGCGTCCAAACGGCCACCTCAGTTCGTGACGTACCTCAGGAACAGATGGTCACCATCCTGCCTCACTCCGGTCAGCCGCAACTTCCCGGTCAGCTCGGGGCCGTGCAGAATACGGCCCGAGTCGCCGCCGACCAGGTACGGCGCGAGGGTCAGGCAGAGCTCGTCGAGCCGGTCCGCGGCGGCGATCTGGGCGAGGATGGTCGGCCCTCCCTCGCACAGCAGCCGGGTGAGGCCGCGCTTGTGCAGTTCGGCGACGGCCTGGGCGAAGTCGACCGAGCCCTCCCCCGCCTCGATCACCTCGGTGTGCCGCTGCGCCTCGGCCAGGCCCTCCGCGTCCGACGTGGTGATGACGATCACCGGTTCGGCCTGCTCGGTGAACAGCTCGCTGTCGTAGTCGAACCCGAGCCTGCGGGAGACCACCGCGAGCCGCGGCGCGGCCGTCCTGCCCGCGCGCAGCGCCGCCAGCTCCGGCGCGACCTTGACGGCCCCGTAGCCCTCCTTGCGGGCCGTCGCCGCGCCCACGATGATCGCGTCGGCGTGCGCGCGCAGGAGCTGGAACAGTTTCCGGTCGGCGTCGTTGCCCAGCCCGCCCGACAGGCCGTCGCGGGTGGCCGCCCCGTCCACGCTGGAGATCATGTTGGCACGCAGCCAGGGCTTTCCGGCGGGGTAGGCGTAGTCGTCCATGTCCATGGACTCAGCCCTTCCCCGCCGGGCCGCGATCATCCCTGCCGGTCGATGTGCGCGGCGATCAGCCGGGCGAGCTCCGCGGGATGGGTGACGGGGCACCAGTGGCGCGCCGACAGCGGGCTGACGGTCAGCTCCTTGACGAACGGACGCGCCGACAGCGGCAGCTCCGGGGTCACGAACGGGTCCCGATCGGGGATCACGACCTGGACGGGCACGTCCGTGGTGCGCTCCTTCGGGCGGAGCAGGCGGGGCACCATGTTGGCCCGGTAGAGGCCGACTCCGGCGGCGGCGTCGGCACGGAGCGTCGGCGCGAAGTGCTCGCGGCCCGTCAGCCCTTCGGCGCGGGCGAGGACCTTGGCGCCGAGCCCGCTGCGCCAGGTCAGCTCGGGCAGCAGCGGAAGCTGGAAGAAGCCGATGTACCAGGAGTGCAGCGCCTGGCTGAGCCCCTGGAACGGGTTGCTCCTGGCCTTGGCGCGGCTCCACCGGCCGACGTGGTCGAGGCAGGGACCGGAGATCGACGTGTAGGACGCGAACCGCTCCGGCATCGTGGTGACCGCCTCCCACGACTGGATCGACCCCCAGTCGTGCCCGGCCAGATGCACCTTACGGCCGGGCGCCGTGTCGTCCAGGACGGCTTTCAGGTCGGCCATCAGATGCTCGAACCGGTAGGCCCTGCGCCCCTTGGGACGGTCGGACGCGCCCGAACCGCGCACGTCGTACCGGATCACGTAGAACCGGTCCTGGAGTGCGGCGGCGACGCCGTCCCAGACGGTGTGGGTGTCGGGGTAGCCGTGGACGAGCAGGAGTGCCGGGTGGGCGGGGTCTCCCTGGGTGCGGACCGCGAGGTCGATCCCGTCACCCCGAACCTTGTTGGACGTCATGCCAACAAGCCTAGCGCCATGCCCGATCAGCGGTCCCGGACGGCCGCCGCTATGCTTGATCTGTCGCTTCACCCTTTTCGAAAGGCCACATAGAGATGTCTGCTGGCGGTCACGGCGGTAGCCCCAAGTCCTGGGTCGCGGTTTCCGTGATCTTCATTGGTTTCCTGGTCGGCGGGCTCGGCCTGCCGCTCCAGATCTGGCCGCTGTTCTGGGCGGGCGTCGGCATCGCCGTCGTCGGCGGGATCCTCGCGGCCGCGGTCGGGATCATGGAGGACGTCGTCCTCGATGAACCGGTCCGGTAGGCGGCGAGTACTTCGAGCACGGCCCGGCGGAGCGACCTTCGCCGGGCTCGTGGTCGTGGGCGCGCTCGCGGCCTCGGCTTTCGCCGTCCCCGGACAGGCCGCCGCGGCGGGACGTCCGAAGAAGTGCGTGATCGGCACCTGGCGGCTGACCAAGGCGTCGATCAGGGTCGACTCCTCCTCGACGCATCTGCGGATCAACGGCGGCGCGGGGGCCGTGCTCCGGTTCAACGGCAAGACCGCCACCCACTCCTACGCCAAGTCCAAACGGCTCACCGAGACGGGCACGACCGGCGACCGCAAGGTCGCCGGCTGGCTGCAGTACCGCAAATCACTGACCCTCCCCACCCGGGCGTCGGGCTCCTCGCTGATAGGCGACGTGGCCGAGGCGTCCGGCGGGGCCACGCTCAAACTGCACCAGAGCAAGCCCCTCACCTACGATCCCGCGCCGCAGAGCGTGGTCGTCCTGCTCCAGTCGGGCGAGTTCAGCGGGGTCCCCTACACGGCGTCCTTCACCTGCAAGGGCGGCGCGCTGCGGCTGCGCCAGCGGATCGACTACGGCGGCAGAACCCTGCAGGGGACCTGGAACTACCGCCGCGTCTGATCGCGTCCCGAAGAGCGCCCGCGTCAGCGGACTCCGGCGTAGGCGAGTGCTTCCAGCAGGGAGTCCAGCACCGGGACCCCTGCCTTCTCCAGCTCCTCTCGGCGCTGCATCCCGCCGGTGTAGAGCACGGCGTTCGCGCCGACATGGGCGGCGGCCACGGCGTCGTCGGCGGCGTCGCCGATCACCAGCACGTCGGCCGGGTTCACGCCCAGCTCGGCCACATGGACGGCCATGTGCTCGGCCTTGCCGCCGCCGGGGGCGCCGCGCAGGCCGTCGACCCGGGTGAAGAACGGGGTGATCCCGAACTTGTCGACGGTCGGGATCAGATGGTCGTGGCCCGCCATCGACAGGATCGACTGGGTGCGGCCCGCCTCGGACCAGAGCGTCAGCGCCCGGTGGGCGTCGTCGGCGAGCGGCGCCTCGGCGAACAGCCGCTCGTAGTGCTTGTGGAAGACCCGGTCCAGCCGCTCCCATTCGCCCTCGTGGAGCGGGCGGCCCAGCAGCTTCTCGTAGGCGACCCAGATCGGTCGCGTGTAGACGGCCGTCACCTGATCGGCGGTGACGCCATCGGCCTCGGTGCCCCTGAACACCTCATACGTCGCGCCCAGCACGGCCGCGCGGTCGTTCAGCAGGGTTCCGTTCCAGTCCCAGACAATGTGCTTCACACCAACAGCTTAGGGCGGCGGGCACCCTGGGCGCCGCCGCCCGATCACGCCCTGAGGCGTCAGGAGGACTTGATCGCGGAGATCTCGAACTCGAGGTTGATCTTGTCGCTGACCAGGACGCCGCCGCCCTCCAGGACCGCGCTGAAGTTCACGCCGAAGTCCTTGCGGTTGATCGAGATCGAGCCCTCGAAGCCGATCCGGTGGTTGCCGTAGGGGTCGGTGGCCGCGCCCTGGTACTCGAACGGCACGGTCACGGACTTGGTGACGTCCTTGATGGTGAGGTCGCCGGTGACCTTGAAGACGTCGTCGCCGTCGCGCTCGACCCCGGTGGAGACGAAGGTGATCTCCGGGAACTTGTCGGCCTCGAGGAAGTCACCGGTGCGCAGGTGGCCGTCGCGCTGCTCGTTGCGGGTGTCGATGCTCGCGGTCTTGATCGTCACCTGGACCGTGGAGAGCTCGGGCTTCGCGCCGTCGACCTTGGCCAGGCCCTCGAACTCGTTGAAGGCGCCGCGGACCTTGGTGATCATCGCGTGGCGTGCGGAGAACCCGACCCGGCTGTGCACGGGGTCGAGGGTGTAGGTGCCGGTCAGCTCGGTGTAGTCAGTGGACATTTCCCTGCCTCCTCAGAAGTTGAACTCTCAAGTCACACTCTACTCAGGATCTCTGACGCGTCAAGGACAACGCGCCAGGGCAGGAATTTCTTCCTCAGTCGTCGGCCTCGGGGATAGCGGGCAGCACCTGCGTGCTGAGCGACGCCTCCTGCTTGATCCCGCGTTCGAGCAGGGCGATCCGGTGGTGCAGCGCGCCGTTGTCGCGCAGGAGCTGGTCGTTGTCGGCGCGCAGCCGTGCGAGCCTGCGGGTCAGCCGCCGATGGACCGCGAACCCGCCCACCAGCATCCCGACCGCCAGCGTGCCCACCGCCGGCATCAGCAGCGCGCCCACCACCGCCACCACCAGCAAGATCCCCAGGGCGAGCGCCCTGCCGTGCCGTTCCGCCCAGTCCCACGCGGCGTCGACGCGTTTCGGGATCCTCACTGCAAGCCTCCTGTTGGTCCACTGTCTCGGGTCCGCTGCCTGAACTCCAGCTAACGGCAGAGCGACGGCCCAACGTTCCCCAGAACCCCGTTCTGCCGCAGAAGAGTCCGAGGTCACAGCGGTAAGCAGGGCAAACCGGAACGGCGTCCGCTTGTACGATCAGACCATGGACGAGCTGATCTTCCGCCCCAGCGCCCGGATCCTCCTCACCGACGAGCACGACCGGCTGCTGCTGTTCAGGGACAAGGCCGAGGGCGGCCGATGGTTCACCCCCGGCGGCGGCATCGACCCCGGCGAGACCGTCCTCGAAGCGGGCGTCCGCGAACTGCGGGAGGAGACCGGGCTGGTGGTCGCGCCCGAAGCGCTCGGCCCGGTCGTCGCGACGGCGCGCGGCTACTGGCTGGGCTCCTGGGACGGGAGGATGCGCTGGGCCGTCGACTCCTACTTCTTCCACCGGACGGCCTCGTTCGAGCCCGACACGTCGGGGTTCACCCACTACGAACGGGATTTCATCGCCGAGATCCGCTGGTGGACCCAGGAGGAGCTGGCCGCCGACGTCCAGGCGGTGGTGCCGCACGGCCTCCAGGAGCTGCTGCCGCCGCTGCTGCGCGGCGGGTGGCCGTCACCCGTGGAGCTGCCGTGGCACCACCCGGAGTTCGCCCATCTCACTCCCCCGCAGGAGCCGCCCGCCCCGTGATGACGGCGTGGACGTGCATGTCGTGCCAGCCGTCGGCGTGCAGCATCGCGGAGCGCTGGACCCCCTCGAAGGCGTAACCGGCCTTCTCGGCGGCCCGGCAGGACGGCTCGTTGTGCACCGAGTGGTACAGGAACAGCCGGTGGAAGCCGAGGTCGAACGCCCAGGACGTCACCGCCCGGACGGCCTGCGGCACCGCTCCCCTGCCGCGTCCGGCCGGATGGGCCCAGTAGGCGATCTCGCCGACGCCGTCACCCAGCTCGGGCCTGACCGTGATCCGGCCGAGGAACCGCTCGCCGTCGGTGATGGCCCAGGTCAGGGCCTTCTCCGCAGCCCACTCCTCGGCGAAGCCGGCGATCAGGGCGCGGGCCTCGTCCTCGCCGTCGAGCCGCCGGGCGTGCCACCGCTGGATCAGCGGGTCGGTGTAGGTCTCCACCAGGACGGGCGCGTCGTCTTCGGTGAACGGGCGCAGCAGCAGCCCGCCCTCGGTCTTCAGCACGGGCTGTTCCAGCGCGGCCAGGGTCCCCGAGGGGAGGACATCGGGAATCAGGCGCGGCATCAGTGCTCGCCCCCCGCGCGCTCGTCCCCCGCGATCAGGGCGTGGACGTGCACGTCGTGGAAGCCGTCGGGATGGTTGATCGCCGACCGCCTGGTGCCTTCGAGCGGGATCCCGGCCTTCTCCGCGACCCGGCACGACCCCGTGTTCCGCACCGAGTGCTGCAAGAAGAGCCGGTGGAAGCCGAACGCGAACGCCCAGGCGACGATCGTGCGGACCGCGTCGGGGACGACGCCGCGGCCGCGCTCGCCCGGGTTCGCCCAGTAGACGATCTCCGCGGCGCCGTCCTCGAGGTCGAGTACGAGGGTGAGCCGTCCGGCCACCCTGCCGTCATCGACGATCGCCCAGGTCGCGTACTTCTCCTCGCTCCAGTTGCGGGCGAAGCGGCCCGCCGTCTCCACCGACTCGGCCGTGTCGTCGCACCGGTAGCCGAACCAGTGCTGGACGTCGGGGTCGGTCAGCGCCTCGAAGACGGCGGGGGCGTCGGCCTCGGTGAACGGGCGCAGCGTCCGGCCGCCTTCGGTGGTCAGGACGGGCTGTTCCCGTCCCGAGAACGTGCCGGCCGGGAAGATGTCAGCGAGAAATCTGGGCATCAGGGCATCAAACCACCGAGCCTCGCGGCGATCAATTCACTTTCTGGGCTGGGTGCGGCGGGTCGGCACGGCCGTCGTCGGGTCCTCGGGCCAGGGGTGTTTGGGGTAGCGGCCGCGCAGGTCGGCGCGGACGGCGTGGTAGCCGCCGCTCCAGAACGAGGACAGATCGGCGGTGACGGCGGCGGGGCGGCCCGCGGGCGAGAGCAGATGGAGCAGGACGGGCACGCCCGCGAGCTCGGGCGTGGCGAGCCAGCCGAAGGTCTCCTGGAGCTTCACCGCGAGGACGGGCTGGTCGCCCGAGTAGTCGACGCGGTACGCCGAGCCGGACGGGACGGTCAGCCGTTCGGGGGCGAGCTCGTCGAGGCGGGCGGCCTCCGGCCAGGGCAGCAGGCCGCGCAGCAGGTTCAGCAGGTCGATCCGGGCCGGGGTGGGGGTGAGCCACTCGTCGGCCCGGTCGAGGAGGGCGGCGTCGCCGACGTCCGGCCAGGGAGCGCCGAGCGCGCGGTGCAGGAAGGCGAGAC
>NZ_BAAGZI010000184.1:0-10912 GCF_054778695.1 Actinocorallia lasiicapitis | reverse complement strand
GCTGGCGTCCGGCGTGCGGACCGTGGTCGCCTCGGTGCTGCCCGTCGACGGTGCGCGGAGCGCCGAGCTGATGGCCGCGTTCCACCGGGGGCTGGCCGGGGGCGGGAGCCCGGCGCGGGTGCTCGCCGGGCTCGCGAAGTGCGACGGAGTGCTCGGATTCCAGGTGTTCGGGGCGGGCTGAGTCAGGGGCCGGTGGCGACCGGGTTGGTGGGGTCGGTGATCCAGTCGGACCAGGACCCGGGATAGAGGGCCGACGGTACCCCGGCCAGCGTCAGCGCCAGGACCTCGTGGGCGGCCGTCACCCCGGAACCGCAGTAGACGGCGACGTCGGCGGCGTCCGTCGCGCCGAGGGCGGCGAAACGGTCGCGGAGCAGGGGCGGCGGGAGGAACCGGCCGTCCACGCCGACGTTGCCGAGGGTCGGGGCCGACACGGCGCCGGGGATGTGGCCGGCCTTCGCGTCGACGGGCTCGTGCTCGCCGCGGAACCGTTCGGCGGCGCGGGCGTCGAGCAGGACCCCGGCCTTGGCGAGCACGGCCGCGCCCGGGCCGTCCAGGACGGGCAGGGTGCCGGGACGGGCCGTGAACGTGCCCGGCACCGGTTCCGGCACCTCCGTCTCGACGGGCAGGCCCGACTCGCGCCAGGCCCGGAACCCGCCGTCCAGCACCCGGACCCGCTCGTGCCCGAAGTACCGCAGGCACCACCAGGCGCGTGCCGCGGAGGTCGCGTCGGCGTCGTCGTAGACCACGACAGGAGTGTCGTCGCCCACTCCGGCGGCGCGCATCGCCTCCTGGAAGCGGCCGGCGGACGGCAGCGGATGGCGGCCGCCCGCACCGGGCGGGCCCGCCAGATCATGGTCGAGGTCGACGAAGACGGCGCCGGGCAGGTGTCCGGCCCGGTAGGCCTCGATCCCGGGCGGTCCGGCCAGATGCCACCGGACGTCCAGGATCACGGGCGCTGGGGTGAGACGCGCCAGAGCGGCGGCGTCGATCAGAGGCTGCGGCACATGGCCAGTCTGAACCGAAGTGTCCCGTTCGGGGAGGGGTCCAGGTCCCGTGTTCACCGTGCCGCCCGCAGCAACGGCACCAACTGCTCCTCGGGAACGAGCGAGCCGTGCATCCCGAGCAGAGCCGATTCCAGCGGCTCTGCCTGCGACGCGATGACGGCGAGCGCCCCGTGCGGCACCGCCACGACGTCCCCGATCCGGGCGCGCAGCCCGTCCGACACCGGCCCGAAGCAGCCGCTCTCGACGGCCTCGTCACGGCTCATCACCCACGCCCTGTCCCCCAGGACGGCCCGCCAGGTCTGCACAACGTCCTCCTCCGCCCCTTCCGAGGCGTAGACATGCCGCGCCCTGGGCTCCCCGCCCAGCAGCGCGACCCCCTCCCGTAGTTCGGTCACGACGTCCACGTCGACCCGGTCGGTCGGGTTGGTCATCCCGTGGTCGGCGGTGACGTACAGGGCGGTACCCGCGGGCAGCACCTCGTAAAGCCGTTCGGCGAGGGTGTCCACGAACCGGAGCTGGTGCCGCCAGGTCGCCGAGCCCGCCCCGTACAGGTGGCCGGAGGAGTCGAGGTCGGAGTGGTAGACGGTGACGTGCGCC
Source organism: Actinocorallia lasiicapitis (assembly GCF_054778695.1). NCBI lineage: Bacteria > Bacillati > Actinomycetota > Actinomycetes > Streptosporangiales > Thermomonosporaceae > Actinocorallia > Actinocorallia lasiicapitis. Next base: position 9,311 of record NZ_BAAGZI010000184.1, on the reverse strand, counting down.
CGCCCCGTCAGCAGTTCCTCGGCGCGGGCGACGAGCTGGCCGAGGCTGTCGGCCGGCACATAGCGGGCGTCACGGGTGATCACCCGGTTGAAGCCCGTGCCGAGATAGGCGCCGGCGGCCACATAGCTGGAGGCCACTCCGGCGGCGTTGGCACGCCCGTACACGGTGGGGTTGGACTGGAAGGCGGCCGGGTCGGTGCGGTCACCGTCCCAGCGCAGGCAGTTGAGCAGCCGGCCCTCGCCCGGCACCGCGACCTGGTAGCCCAGCATCCCATGCTCGCCCGGCGGCAGGCCCGTGGCCAGCGAGGACAGGCTCGTCACGGTCGTCGCGGGGAACCCGGCGGTCAGCGGCGCGCCCGCCAGCGACGACAGGAACGGCGCATAGGCGGCGTGCTCCCTGAGCAGTTCCCAGCCCAGCCCGTCGATCAGCAGGACGCAGGCGCGCGGCAGTTCGGGCAGGCCGAGCACGTCGACCGCGCCCGGCACGCCGAGCGAGGCCAGCACCGAGGACGACAGATCGGCCAGCGACGCCTCCCCGTACCTCGGTACGGGGAGCGCGCCGGTCATCCGGTGGTGACCGCGGACAGCGCGGCGGCGAACGCCAGCACCTGGCTGACCGCCTCAGCCCCGTCGGCGGCTTCGCTGACCCGCAGGAACAGGTCGTCGCCCGCGACGATGCCGGAGTAGCCGTGGTCGGCGTCGCAGTTCTCGTCGCCGCAGGTGTTGGGCTCCAGATCGATCCGGGACGCCCCGCCCCACCGGACGGTCAGCTCGACCTCGGCGGGCGGCAGGCCGGGACGGTAGTTCTCCGGCGCGGCGACGATCCGGGTGACCGTCACCGAGCCGACCCTGTCCAGCCGGACGGCCTCGGTCGTGGTCGAGCAGTGCGCCTGCGGGACGAGCTCGCTCGGCGGGTGCTCGTCGGTGTGGCAGAACAGCAGCCTGGTCGGCGACAGCACGAGGACCGTGGCGTGCCTGCGGACCTCCATGCCGGGGTCGAAGGCCGCCTCGTGGTGGACGACATAGGCCACAGGCGGCTCGGCGCCCAGCGCGGACTCGACCGCGTCGGCGACCAGCGCCGGATAGTAGCCGCTGCGCTCGATGGCCGTGCGCAGCCCTTGGCCGTCCCTCGCTCGCGTTTCCCTCATCCCACCATCCTGCCCTGTCCGGTGCACCCGACGCATCCCGCGACCCGTCATGATCATCAAAGGGGGCGCATCCGGCGGGGTTCGAGCTCCGGGCGGAGCCCCGCCGGCTCGGCGATCCGGAGCGTCGCGGAGCCGACCGTCAGGCCGTCGGGACGAGCCGTGACCGGGTCGAGTTCGAGGCGCGCCACCTCCGGATGGTCGGCGGCCAGCAGCGCCACCCTGATCAGCAGGTCCTCCAGCGCCGCGACGTCCACGGGGTCGCCGCCCTGGTGGCCGAAGAGCAGCGGGGCCAGCCGGATCGCGCGGACCATCCCGGCGGCCTCGACGTCGGTGAGGGGCGCGAGCCGGTAGGCGCGGTCGTCCATCAGCTCGGCGGCGACGTCGGCGAGCCGGAAGGAGACGACCGGGCCGAACGACGGGTCCTCCTGGGTGACCAGGTGCAGGGCCAGGCCGGGAGCGTCACCGCCGACGGTGATCCCGTAGCAGGCCAGCAGGGCGGCGGCGTCCGGCTCGCCGTCCCCGGCCAGCCAGCCGGCGATGAGGTCACGCGCGGTGTCGCGGTCCACTTCCAGTTCGGGGGCGATGCCGTGCGGCCTGCGCCGCCAGCCCGCGTACCTGGCGGCGTAGGCCAGCGCCCGCATGGCGTCCTCCGGCGCGGGATACGACGGGACGGAACCGGGCCCCGCCTCGCCGTCCGGTTCGGGCAGCCGCAGATCGCGCGGCATCCCCTTCGCCCCCAGATAGGTGGCCAGGACGGGCTTGCGCGCACCCGCCGAAGCCTCCCTGAGCACCGCCGCGACCGAATCGTTGCCGGGCTTCTTTCCGAACATCAGCTCCGCGCCGCCGATGACGGGCGGGGTGTAAAGGACGACCACCGCGTCCACCCCGGGATCGGCCAGCGCCTCGGCCAGGGCGTGCTCGTAGTCGGCGGCCTTGGCGGCAGGGCCGAGGGTCACCGGGGTGCGCGGGTCGAGGCCGAGCGCGGCGGCGGCGTCCCTGGCCAGCAGCCCGAGCGAGTCCGCGTTGTCGATCACCGCGACCCGGTTGCCTGCGGGCAGCGGCTGGTAGGCCAGGAGCTGCGCGACGTCGAACAGCTCGCCGAGGTCGTCCACCCGCAGCACCCCCGCCTGCTCGAACAGGGCGCTGACGGCATGGTCGGGCAGGCTGAGATCGCGGACGGCGTGGCCCGCCGGAACCCCCTGAGTGGACCGGCCCGTCTTCACCGCGACGATCGGCTTGGACCGGCTGAGCCGCCGTGCCAGCCGCGTGAACTTGCGCGGATTGCCGATCGACTCCAGATAGAGCAGGACGGCGCTGGTCGACGGATCCTCCTCCCAGTACTGCATGAGGTCGTTGCCGGACACGTCGGCGCGGTTGCCCGCCGACACGAACGTCGACAGGCCGAGACCCCGCTCCGCGGTCCGCTGGAGGATCGCGATGCCGAGCGCGCCGGACTGGGAGAAGAAACCGACGGAGCCGCGGCCCGGCATGACGGGCGCGAGCGTCGCGTTCAGCTTCACGGCCGGATCGGTGTTGGCGATGCCCAGGCAGTTCGGCCCGACGACCCGCATCCCGTTGAGCCTGGCCAGCTTCACCAGATGCTCCTGTCTGCGCGCCCCCTCCGGCCCCACCTCGGCGAAGCCCGCCGACACCACGACCAGCCCGTGCACGCCCTTGCCCGCGCACTGGGCGACGACCTCGTGCACCGACTCGGCGGGCACCGCCACGACCGCGAGATCCACCTCGTCGGGGATCTCCAGGACCCGCGCGTACGCCCTGACCCCCGCGACGGCCTTGGCCTCCGGATGCACCGGGTAGACCGGTCCGGTGAAGTCCGCGCCCAGCAGATGGCGCAGCACGGTCTGGCCGACGCTGTGGGAGTCCCGGCTCGCGCCGATCACCGCGACGGACCGCGGGAACAGCAGCCGCTCGATCGACCGGGACTCCGCCCGGTGCTCACGGGCCGTCATCACCTCCCGCGAGGTCTCGGTGGGCGCGAGATCCAGATGGAGCTGGAGCACGCCGTCCTCGAACCGCTGGGCGACGGCGTACCCGGCGTCCCGGAAGACCTTGGTCATCTTCCGGTTGTCGGGCAGCACATGGGCGACGAACCGCTCCACCCCGCGCTCCCTGGCCGCCGCCGCGATGTGCTCCAGCAGCACCGAGCCGACGCCGCGGCCCTGATGGGCGTCCTCGATCAGGAACGCGACCTCGGCCTCGCCCGGCTCCTTTGTGCGGTCATAGCGCACCACCCCGACCATTTCCTCGCCGATCACGGCGATCAGCGCCGTCCGGTCGGAATAGTCGACCGTGGTGAAATGCTCGATCTCCTTGTCCGACAGCCGGGGGCGCGGCGAGAAGAAGCGGTAATAGATCGACTCGGCGGACACACGCGTATAGAAGGTCCGCAGGCGATCGGCGTCCGCGGGACGGATCGGCCGCAGGTGGGCGGTCCCGCCGTCGGACAGGACGACGTCCGCTTCCCAATGCGCCGGATATGTGGGCTGGCTCACGATCTGAGGGTAGCCGAGGGCGAATTCGGGTTACGGGTCGGTCACAACCGTCAGTTCCCGGTTTCGCTGCGAGTTCGAGACCTCATCGGACCTTGGAAGCTGTTAGGTTCAACGACACGCCCGGGTACAAAGGTCATCCGGGTGGTGCAGGCTTGTCTCTTGCGAGGTGACAACGATGACACGCGTGGTCGTGGTCGGCGATCTGATGACCGACGCCGTGGCGCGGGCCGCGTACCCCCTGGCCAAGGGGAGCGACACCCCGGCCAGCGTCACCATGCACGGCGGGGGTTCGGGGGCCAATGTGGCGGCCTGGCTCGCCGTCGAGCATCCCAACGAGGTCGAGGTGGCCTTCATCGGCCGTCGCGGCTCCGACATCGCGGGACGCAACCGCGACATGGAGCTGATGGGCTACGGCGTGGACGCCCGGCTCGTCATGGACCCCGAGCGGCCCACCGGAACCTGTGTCGTGCTGATCACCCACAAGGGCGACCGCACGATGATGTCGGACCCCGGCGCCAACGCGGCGCTGCTGCCCGACGACATCCCCGCCGACCTGTTCTCCCCCGGATCGCACCTGCACCTTTCGGGGTACGCGCTGCTGAACGAGGGCTCCCGGAAGGCCGCGCTGCACGCGCTGGCCCTGGCCGGCCAGGCCAACATGTCGGTCTCGGTCGACGGCGGCTCGTCCTCCCCGCTCAAGCGGGCCGGCGCGGAACCGTTCTTCGAGTGGACCCAGGGCACCCGGCTGCTGATCGTCTCGGCCGACGAGGCCGAGGTGCTGACCGGCCGCGAGGAGCCCGAGCAGGCCGCGAAGGTCCTCACCGCCTGGTACCCGCAGGTCGTGATCAAGCTGGGCCCCGAAGGCGCGCTCTGGTACACCAACGGCCGTCCCGATCCGATCGTCGCGGGCGCGGAGGCCGTCGAGAAGGTCGTCGACGGCACCGGCGCGGGCGACGCGTTCGCCGCCGGCTTCCTGCCCGCCTGGCTGGAGGGCAAGCCGCCCGCCGAGGCGCTGACGGCCGGCTGCCGGCTCGCCGCCAAGGCCATCGGCCATCTGGGCGCCCGGCCGCCGCTGTAGGGCCTGTTCTTCCTCGTCAAGGGCGGGACGTCTTCGGACGTCCCGCCCTTTTCGCGTTTCTTCCGGATTTGGCGACATCAGCGTCCTATGGTTCACTGCTGTCATGACCACGATCTGTCGCCGCCGCCCCCTGGGCCACATGCGCGTCATGTCGTGTTGTCGAATGTGCGTCTGAGGGCCCACGAGCCGACTCGCGCCCCGAAGCGAGCCCCCGCACACCTTTTCCTGAGCTTCGTCTCCGCTGCATTCCAGCCCTGACCGCGTCGCGCCGCGTCACCGCGAGCCCGCCTGCGCATGAGAGAAATCCCTTGATTCAGATCGAAAATGTCAACAAGGTCTACCGGACCCGTGGCGGGCCGGTGACCGCGCTCGACGACGTCAGCCTCCGGGTCGCCCCCGGCGAGATCTACGGGGTGATCGGGCGGAGCGGCGCGGGCAAGTCGACCCTGCTGCGGAGCGTCAACGTGCTGGAGCGGCCCGACTCCGGCCGGGTGATCGTCGGCGGTGACGACATGCTCGCGCTGCCGGAGTCCGCGCTGCGCGCCAAGCGCCAGAAGATCGGGATGATCCACCAGCACTTCGGGCTGCTGTCCTCCCGCGACGTCGCCGGGAACGTGGCTTTCGCCCTGGAGGTGACCGGGCTGCCGCGCGGGGAGCGCAAGGCGCGCGTCGCCGAACTGCTCGACCTGGTCGGGCTCTCCGGGCAGGCCGGGCAGTACCCGGCGCAGCTCTCGGGCGGGCAGAAGCAGCGCGTCGGCATCGCCCGCGCCCTGGCCGCCGACCCCGAGGTGCTGCTGTCGGACGAGGCGACCTCCGCGCTCGACCCCGAGACCACCCGCTCCATCCTGGAGCTGCTGCGCCGGCTCAACCGGGAGCTCGGGCTGACCGTCCTGCTGATCACCCATGAGATGGAGGTCGTGAAACGCGTCTGCGACTCGGCCGCGATCATGCGCGACGGCCGGATCGTGGAGTCGGGCCTCGTACACGACCTGCTGGTCAAGCCGGGTTCGGTGCTGGCACGCGACCTGTTCCCGCTGCCGCCCGCCGTACCGCGTCCCGGCATGACCGTCCTGGACGTGACGTTCGTCGGCGAGGACGCCGCCACCCCGTTCATCTCGACCCTCGCCCGCACCTACTCGATCGACGTCAACGTGCTCGGCGGCGCCATCGAGGAGGTCGGCGACCTGCGCGTCGGGCGGCTCCGGATCGAGCTGCCCGGCTCCCCCGAACTCAACGCCCCGCAGATCGCGCACCTGCGCGAGCACGGCCTGTCCCTGGAGATCGCCGCGTGACCACCGACCTGCTGACCACGGCGCTCGCCGAAACCTGGCAGATGCTGTGGCCCGCGACCCTGCTGACGGCCCTCGGCGGGCTGCTGCTCGGCGTGTTGCTGATCCTCACCGACCGGGACGGGCTGCTGCCTTTCTGGCCGGTGAACCGGCTGCTCAGCCTGGTCGTGAACCTCGGCCGCGCGATGCCGTTCCTGATCCTGATGGTCGCCCTGATCCCGTTCACCCGGATCGTGGCGGGCACCTCCTACGGCCCGGCGGGGGCGATCGTGCCGCTGACCGTCGCGGCCATCCCGTTCTTTGCCCGGCTGGTCGAGGTCTCCCTGCGGGAGGTGGACCCCGCCGTGGTGTCCGCCGCCCGCGCCATGGGGGCCTCCCGGCCGCGGATCGTCGGCAAGGTCCTGCTGCGCGAGGCCCGTCCGGGCCTGGTGGCGGGGCTGACGATCACCGTGATCGCGCTGATCGGCTACTCGTCGATCGTCGGTGTGATCGGCGGCGGCGGCATCGGCGACCTCGCCATCCGCTACGGCTACCAGCGGTACGACACCCAGATCATGATCATCTGTGTGGTCGTGCTGCTGGCACTGGTCCAACTCGTGCAGGTGCTGGGCGACTTCCTCGTCCGGCGTCTGTCCCACAAATAACCGCACGGGGCCCATTTACGGCTCCGTTCCTTCCGAAAGGCACTTGTCGTGCTGAAGCAGCTCACCCTCCTCGCGTCCGCGGCGGCCCTGGCCCTGACCGCCGCCTGCGGCGGCTCGGACTCCCCGGCCACCCAGCCCGCCGACCCCGCCAAGGCGCTGGTCGTCGGCGCGACGGCCGTCCCGCAGGGCGACATCCTCAACTTCATCAAGTCCGACCTCGCCGACAAGGCGGGCCTGAAGCTGGAGGTGAAGGAGTTCACCGACTACGCCCAGCTCAACCCGGCCGTCGAGGACGGCGCGATCGACGCCAACTACTTCCAGCACAAGCCGTACCTCACCGAGTACTCCCAGCAGCACGGCGACAAACTGACCTGGACCGTCAACGTCCACGTCGAGCCGCTGGGCGTCTACTCCAAGAAGATCGACAAGCTGGACGCGCTCGCCGCGGGCGCGACCGTCGCGATCCCCAACGACCCGACCAACGGCGCCCGCGCCCTGAAGCTGCTCGCCGACAACGGTCTGATCACGCTGAAGGACCCGGCCAGCACCACCGCCACCGAACGCGACATCACCGCCAACACCAAAAACCTCAAGTTCAAGGCGTTCGACGCCGCCCAGCTCCCGCGCTCCCTCGAGGACGTCGACGCCGCGGTGATCAACGGCAACTACGCGCTGGCCGCCAAGCTCAACCCGGCCGAGGACGCCCTCGTGCTGGAGAAGGCCGACGGCAACCCCTACGCCAACGGCCTGGTCGTGAAGAAGGGCAACGAGTCCGACCCGCGGGTCAAGAAGCTCGGCGAACTGCTCCAGTCCCCCGAGGTCAAGAAGTTCATCACCGACAAGTACCAGGGCTCCGTCATCCCCGCCGTCTGATCCCGGCATGACGGGGGCGGGCGCCGGTTCGCCGGAGCCCGCCCCTCGCCGTCACGCCCCCGCCGTCACGGCCGGTCGAGCCGGTAGAGGAAGTGGGCGCGGTCGTCGATCGGGTTGTCGGGCTCCAGCTCGACCTCGGCGAACCGCTGGAAACCCGCCTTCTCCAGGGCGCGCCAGGAGTTCCGGTTGGCGGCGGAGATCGGCACGATGAGCGTCGCGGCGGCGGGGTGGTCGGCCCAGACCGACGCCGCGACCGCCCTGATGATCTCGGTGCCGAGCCCGCGTCCGGTGTCGGCGGGGTCGCCGATCAGGTAGTCGAGGGTCCAGGTCTCGGGCGGCAGATCGATCACCTCGGCGAGTTCCTCGACATACTCGGGGAAGTCGGCGATCCGGCACCGCTGCACCAGGCCCACGGGACGGCCGTCGACCGAGACCAGCAGATCTTCCGAGGGGTCCTCGCCGCGGGCGGCGGGCCCGAAGTCCCTGGCCACGGCCTCGAGGCTGGTCTCGTGGTCCCACCAGCGCGCCACATGCGGCTGTTCCAGCCACACGCGCAGCAGGGGAAAGTCCGTTTCGGCCAGCCGCCGCCAGGAGATCACCCCGCCGACCCTAACAAGATCACCACTCCCTCGCCAGACATTTTCCGAATTCCCAAGTAATTTGGTAGGGAAAGTTGCGCGCTGCCCACCACCGGGCTATTGGAAGATCTTGGTCGCGCGACCGATCTTCCCTCACCTCCCCGGATCGACGTCACGGTGCAGCGGCGGATCCTGGAGCTGCTGCACGGACTGCGGGACGAGACGGGGATGGCGCTGCTGCTGGTCAGCCATGACTCCGGGCGGATCGGCTACGACGAGCGTGAGCTCGGCGCGCTGCCCGAACGGGAACTGCGGGCGGTGCGGCGCGAGTTCTCGACGGTGTTCCAGGATCCGCTGGCGTCAGTGAAGGTGAGCGACCGGGTGGCCGTGATGCGCGCCGGGCGGTTCGTCGGGGTATCTGATGATCTGTTCGATGCGCCGTCGCACGCTTACACACGGGAACTTCTGGCGGCCGTCCCCGGGCGCGGGAAGCTGCCGGATTTTGTCAGTGGGGATCGCTAGATTCGAATGCATGTTCAGACAGGGAGACATCCTCATTCAGCCGGTCGACGCGGAAGCGGTGCCGGTCTCCGTCCAGGCCCTGCCGCCCGCGGCACGTGACGCGCGCGGCCGGATCGTCCTCGCGCTCGGCCAGGCCACCGGCCACGCGCACGCCCTCCACGCCCCCGGCGACCTGTTCCGCGACGGCGACCCCCTCACCCCCGACCACCTCCACCTCCCCAAGGGCGGCCGTCTGGTCCACGAGGAACACGGCCCGATCTCCCTCCCACCCGGCTGGTACCGCGTCATCCGCCAGCGCGAATACATCCCCGGCGCCGTCCGCGTGGTAGCCGACTAGCGCCCCCGTCCGCTGGTCGGGGCGGTGGGGTTCTTGCTGTTTCACGGTGGCCGGGTGCTTCGTTGTGCCCTGCCGGTTCCTTGTTCGTGGTCATGATCTGGATGGTGGTCTGCTGATGAGTTCTTCTGTTTTCGCTCCGGCGGCCCGGCAGGTGGGGGCGTTCGCGGCGGTCGGTGCTGATCGGGCGCGTGCGGAGGCGGGGGTCCACGCGGCCTATGTGGCGGCGGGGCTGGCGGCGCCCCGGCACTATGTGTGGGTGCCTTCGCCGGCCGCGGGGGCGGTGCTGGCGCTGCTGCTGAGGCCGGTGCTCGAGGATTCCGCGCGGATCGC
>NZ_BAAGZI010000183.1:0-10927 GCF_054778695.1 Actinocorallia lasiicapitis | reverse complement strand
CTGCTGGCCCGCACCCTGGTCGCCGTGTTCGCCTCCCGGCAGGCGCTCGGCGCGATCGAGGCGGCCCGGCTGCTGCTGGCCCCCGCGCAGACCGTCGCCAACGGCGCGGGCACCTTCTTCCTCGGCGACTTCGCCAAAGCGCAGAAGGAGGGGCGTCCGCTGCCCGTCCGGGCCGCGGTCAAGGCCGGGCTCACCCTCGGCGGGATCACCCTGGTGATCGCACTGCTCTGCCTGCCGCTGGCCGGGCCGCTCGGGCCCGCCCTCACCGGCGGCGAGTTCGCGATCGACACCGCCGCGCTCGGCGGCTGGGCCCTGTACACCGTGGTGTTCGCCGGAACCCTGCCGCTGTCGAGCCTCGCGACCGCCCGCAAGCAGTCCCGGCTGGTGTTCCTGATCAGATCGGCGGAGATGGCGGCCGGACTGGCCGTCCTGGCCGTCCTACTGGCCGCCGACGGCGGGCTCGCCTGGGCCGCCCCCTACTGCCTGAGCGCGGGCGGCCTCGGCACCGCCGTGCTGCTCTGGTGGCTGCTGCGGCGCGAGGACCCGGTGCTCACCCCCGCTTGAGCGGCTCCCACCAGGCCCGGTTCTCCCGGTACCAGGCGACGGTCTCGGCCAGCCCGTCCGCGAAGGAGATCTCCGGCCGGTAGCCGAGAGCGCGAAGCTTGGCGTCGTCGAGGGAGTAGCGGCGGTCGTGGCCCTTGCGGTCGGCGACCGGGGTCACCCGGCTCCAGTCCGCGCCCAGAGCGTCCAGGAGATGCCCGGTCAGCTCCTTGTTGGTCAGCTCCGCCGTCCCCGCGATGTGGTAGGTCTCACCCGGAACGCCCCGCTCCGCGACCAGCCGGATGCCGCGGCAGTGGTCGGCGGCGTGGATCCAGTCGCGGACGTTGCCGCCGTCGCCGTACAGGGGGACGTCCAGGCCGTCCAGCAGGTTCGTGATGAACAGCGGGATGACCTTCTCGGGGAACTGGAACGGCCCGTAGTTGTTGCCGCAGCGGGTGATGCTGACCGGCAGGCCGTGGGTGCGGGCGTAGGCGCGGGCGATGAGGTCGCCGCCCGCCTTGGCCGCCGAGTACGGCGAGTTCGGCTCCAGCGGCGACGACTCGTCCCACGAGCCCGTCTCGACGCTGCCGTACACCTCGTCGGTCGAGACCTGGACGATCTTGGGGGTGGCGGCGTCCAGACACGCCTGCATCAGGGTCTGCACCCCGAGCACGTTGGTCCTGACGAACTCCCCCGCGCTGGCGATCGACCGGTCGACGTGCGACTCGGCCGCGAAGTTCAGCACCACGTCATGGCCGGGGACGACCTCGGCGAGCAGCTCCGCGTCGCAGATGTCGCCCTTCACGAACGTGAAACCGCCCGCGACGGGCTCCAGGTTGGCGAGGTTGCCCGCGTAGGTGAGCTTGTCGAGCACCGTCACCTCCGGCGCCGGGCCGTGGGCGCCGGAGACCAGGGAGCGGACGTACTCGGAACCGATGAAACCGGCGCCGCCGGTCACCAGGATGCGCTTGGTCATGCGGGTGCGCTTGGTCATGAGGAGATCTGGACCTTACTGTGGTCGCCGAGGACGAGACGGTGGGCGCGCGGCACGCGCGGAGCCGGGGTCACCTCGGCGTGCCTGCCGATCAGTGAGCATTCGACGCGCCCCACCCCCGCGATGGACGCGCCGGTCAGGACGATCGAGTACTCGATCTCGCTGTCGGTGATCCGGCAGTCGGCGTCGATCGAGGTGAACGGGCCGACATAGGAGTTCTCGACGACGGTGCCGGGGCCGATCACGGCAGGCCCGACGATCCGCGAACCCCTGATCACCGCGCCGGGGCCGACCGCGACCCTGCCGATCAGCTCCGAATCGGTGACCTCGCCGTCCCGGGACGGCTCCAGGCTCTCCAGGACGAGCCGGTTGACCTCCAGCATGTCGGTGACGTTGCCGGTGTCCTTCCAGTACCCGGTGATCGTGCTGGAACGGACCGGGAGCCCGGCGTCGATGAGCCACTGGATCGCGTCGGTGATCTCCAGTTCGCCGCGCCACGACGGCTTGAGCTCGGCGACCGCGTCATGGATGGCGGGCCCGAACAGGTACACCCCGACGAGCGCGAGATCGCTCTTGGGCTCCGCCGGCTTCTCCTCCAGCCCGATGACGCCGCCGTCCTCGCCGAGGACGGCCACGCCGAACGCCCGCGGGTCCGACACCCGCGTCAGCATGATCTGCGCGGCGGGCCCGTCGGCCTGGAACTGCGCCACGATCTCCGCGATCCCGCCGACGATGAAGTTGTCGCCCAGGTACATCACGAAATCGGAGTCGCCGAGGAACTCCCTGGCGATCATCACTCCGTGGGCGAGGCCGCGCGGGGCGTCCTGCCGCAGATAGGTGACGTCCAGGCCGAAGCGGGAGCCGTCGCCGACCGCGGCCTCGATCTCGGCGGCGGTGTCGCCGACCACGATCCCGACCTCGCGGACCCCCGCCGCCGCGATCGCCTCGAGCCCGTAGAACAGCACGGGCTTGTTGGCGACCGGCACGAGCTGCTTCGCCGAGGTGTGCGTGATCGGACGGAGCCGTGAACCCGCTCCGCCCGCCAGGACCAGCGCCTTCATTAGTAAGCCCCCGAACCCTTGATGACGGCCGACCACGTCTTCCACATGATCTGCAGATCGAGGGCGAGTGACCAGTTCTCCACATAACGCAGATCGAGCCGGACCGATTCCTCCCAGGAGAGATCGGAACGGCCGCTGACCTGCCACAAGCCCGTCATACCCGGTTTGACGACGAGCCGGCGGCGCACGTCGCCGTCCCCGTAGGAGGCGACCTCCTCCAGCAGCGGCGGCCGCGGGCCCACCAGGGACATGTCGCCGCGCAGCACGTTGAACAGCTGCGGCAGCTCGTCCAGGGAGTGGCGGCGCAGGAACGCGCCGACCTTCGTGATCCGCGGATCCTGCCGGATCTTGAACAGGCCGCCTTCACTCTCGTTGATCAGGTCCTGTTTGAGCGCCTCGGCGTTCTCGACCATGGTCCGGAACTTCAGGACGACGAACTCCCGGCCGTTGCGGCCCACCCTGACCTGCCGGAACAGGGCGTCGCCCTGGCTGGTGAGGCGGATCGCCAGCGCGACCGCCCCCATCAGCGGGCCGACCAGCAGCAGCACCGCGAGCGCGACGCTCCGGTCGAACGCCGCCTTCAGCAGATGCCTGCTGCCGGCCAGCTCCGGATGATCGACGTGCAGCAGCGGCAGCCCCGCGACCGGCCGGATGCTGATCCGGGGGCCCGCGACGTCCATCAGCGCGGGCGCGACCACGAGGTCGGTGCCGCTCTGCTCGAGCTGCCAGGCGAGGCGGCGCAGCGCGATCCCGTCCATTTCGGGGCAGGACAGGACGGCGACGGTGTCGGCGCCGACCAGTTCCATGGCCATCGCCACGTCACCGAGCCCGCCGTGAACGGGGACGCCCTCGATCAGCTCGGGGCCTGCGTCGCCGTCCGGAGTGCCGTCCGGGGTGATCTCGAGGGTGCCGTCCACGGTGCAGGCCCCGACGGGCAGCATCCCGTGGTGGGGTTCGCGGCGGAGCTGGAGGATGAGTTCGGCGACGCCGTCGCGGTGCCCGGCCACGATCATGCGTCTCATGCATTCGCCCGCGGCGCGGCGGGCGTGGAGCCGTTTGCGCAGCAGGTAGCGGGCGGCGAGGTCGAGGACCGTCGCGAACGGCAACGCCATGATCACGTACCCGCGGGCGACGTTGACCTGGAGGGCGTAGGCGAGGATCGCGACCGAGGAGATCAACACGAAACCGGCGTTGAAGACGCGGCGGAACTCCTCGGAGCCGACCCCGATCAGGTTCCGGCCGTAGGCGCCGCAGAAGCGCAGGGCGAGCAGCCACAGGAACGGCAGCCCGCAGGTGAAGAGCGCGTACGGCATGGTGTCCGCGCCCGCGTCCCAGGAGAACCGCAGGCAGAACGCCAGCAGCCCGCCGAGGAAGACCGACAGGAAGTCGATGGCCAGGGCCATCGCGATGTAGGTGCTCGTCCAGACTCCGACGCTCTCGGTTCTCCGTCCGAGAGCGGGTGTCGACACCCCCGCCTCAAATACCGACAACTCTCCAACACCCCCACAAAACCCAGCTAAACGCCCGGTAAATTTCTTACCACGTGAAGTGAAACGGATTCGCACTGTCCCCCCGAATGACCTGCGGCCTCATCCGGACAGTGAGATCCCCGCTACACCACGAGAAAGCGGGGGGAGGGGCCGTTTTCGCCCGTACGGCCCCTCCCCCCGCCCCGGTTCACGGGTGGGTGCGCACCGCGCTGAAGTCGTCGACCGTCAGCGTGATCGGAGCGTTGGTGGTCGACCCCGACAGGAAGGTCCGCAGACCCACCGAGCCCGCCGCCTGGAGGGCGGCCGTGCCGTCGGTGGTGCTGAGCTGCCAGTCGGGCTCGGCCGAACCCTCGGCCCACACCTTCGCCTTGAGCTCGGTCGGCGCCGTGCCGGTGGCCAGCACCTTGACGTTCAGCACCGTGCCCGGCGCGTAGGTCAGGCCCGCCACCGTCAGCTCGCTGCCGATCGCCGTCTCGGCGTTGGCCGCGTCCGTCCGGCTGAGCTGGAGCGAGACCACGCCGCTCGGCCGGAACCTGACCCTGGCCCGGTACTCGCCCGCGCCCGCGATCCTGCGGGCCGCCAGCCAGAAGTAGGCGCCGTTGCCGGTGCCGACCTTGTCGCTGGAGACCTTCGCCGAGACCAGGGCGTCATCGGAGGACAGGGTGTTGAGGTAGGCGCCGGGGCCCGCGCTCAGCGTGGGCAGCGCGATCAGCGCCGACGTGCCGTCCGCCGACAGGTTCGCGGCGGTGCCCGTCGCCGTCCAGGCGCCGCCGAGATCGGCGTTGCCCAGCCCGTTGACCACGCTGCGGCCGAACCCGTCCGTCGCCAGGCTCGGCGCGTTGACGGTGACCGTCTTCAGCTTCCCGTTCGTGCCGCCCTTGTCGTCGGTGACCGTCACCTGGACGTTGTAGGTGCCGCCCGCCGGGAAGGTGTGCGACGGCGTCGCGCCGGTGCCGGTGGAGCCGTCACCGAAGTCCCAGGCGTAGGAGACGATCGAGCCGTCGGGGTCGGTCGAGCCCGACGCGTCGAACGCGCACTCCAGGAACGTGCAGGACGAGGTCTGCGCCGCCGTCGGGAGCTGGTTGGGGGCCTGCGCGCCCGAACCGACCGCGTAGTGCTGGCTGATGACGCCCGCGGCCAGCGCGTTCGGGTAGATCGCGACGTCGTCGATCGTGCCGTTCAGGTACTTCGACGAGCCGGCGTTCGGCCAGCCGCTCAGGTTGTCGCCGCCGATCCGCCAGTAGCCGTTGTAGGCCTGGGCGCTGGTCGCCGAGGCGTCCGAGGCCCGCAGCGCGCCGTCGACGTAGAGCTTCATGCCGGAGCCGTCGAGCGTGCCGACCACGTGGTGCCAGGCGTTGTTGTTGTACGACGCGGGGGTCGTCACCGACTTGACCTGGCCCGGGTAGACCCCGAACGTGATCTTCCCGCTGTTGTTCATGTACAGGTGCCGGTCGTAGCTCGCGCTGTCGCCCGACGTCTTGTCACCGAACCCGACGATCTTGCCGCCGAGCCCCGAGCCGGTCTTGACCCACGCCTCGACCGTGAAGGTGTTCGGGCCCGCCGTGAGGCCGCTGCGGCCGTTGCCGCTGCTCAGCCCGTTGAAGCCGGTCGCCTTGTCGGTGTCGCCGCTGATCGCGCCGTTCTGGTTGCGGGACACGCCGCTGCCCAGCGTGAGCTGGTTGCCGCCCGCCCAGTCCAGGCCGGTCGTCCCGCTGGACTCGCCGAGCCGCCAGTAGTGCAGCGCCCCGCCGGAGATCACCGAGCTGGCGTAACCGGAGATCGTCCCGCCCAGCGCGTTGACCGGGGCCGAGGCGTCCGTGGTGACCTTGTTGCCATAGGAGTCGCTGATCCTGATCTTGTAGGTGTGGCTGCTGCCCGCGGCCAGACCCTGGTCGACGAAGCCGAGCGTCGGCAGGGTCCAGAAGTTGGACTCGCCGTTGAGCACGCCGATCGGGGTGGTCTCCTCGTCGCGGAGCACCTCGTAGCGGAGCTTGGCGTTGTCCCGGTCCCAGCTCGACTGCCAGCGGACGCTCAGCCGGCCGCCCGGCAGCGCCGTGACGGTCGGAGCGGCCGGCACGAACACCGGGCCGATCTTGTTCGGGGCCTTGTTCTTGACCGCGAACCGCACCATGCCCTGCTGCTTGACCCCGTTGACGCGCGGGAACTCGCCGCCCTCGAACAGGTAGTCGGCGTTGCCGGTGACCGTCCAGGCGCCCTGCTCCTGGCCGGTGTAGGTGCCGAGCGAGACCAGCGGGTACCACTGGAGCAGGCCGGGGATCGGCTGGCCCGAATAGGAGCTGTTGTTGCTCGGCGCCGACTTGTCGGTGCCCTTGACCGCGGTGGTCTCCGCGAGGGTCCGCTGCCAGGTCTGCGGGCTGGTCTCCGGGAACGCGCCCAGCGACGCGCAGTCGTGGGCGTGCCCGACGCTGTAGACCACCTCGCCCGCCGGGTCGGGGTGGATGCCGTAGGTCGCGCCGTAGCAGTTGTCGAGCCAGATCAGGTCGCCGGTGTCGGCCTTGGCCGCCCAGCGGCCGTCGAACCAGTGGCCGCCGTTGCCCTCGTTGGAGGCGTAGACGGTGTTGCCCTGGACCTTGAACTCGGTCGGGTAGGACCACTGGCCGCTACCGGACTTCGGCGGGGTCGGGGTGCTCGTCCAGGTG
The DNA here is from genome assembly GCF_054778695.1 of Actinocorallia lasiicapitis. Classification (NCBI taxonomy): domain Bacteria; kingdom Bacillati; phylum Actinomycetota; class Actinomycetes; order Streptosporangiales; family Thermomonosporaceae; genus Actinocorallia; species Actinocorallia lasiicapitis. Next base: position 4,182 of record NZ_BAAGZI010000183.1, on the reverse strand, counting down.
GCGGTGGCGCCGGTCGCGGCGTCGATCGCGCCGACCCCGACCTTGGTCGCCCCGTTGAGGCTCTGGAACTTGCCTCCGACGATCACCCGGGAGCCGTCCTCCGTGACGGCCATCGCGGTGACCTCGCCGTCGTCGGCGGACGGCGCCCACCCCTGGGGCGCGCCCGTCGCGACGTCGGCGGCGCCCAGCCGGGTGCGGCCGTCGGGGTTGACCGGGTCGACGATCGAGAAGAAGTTGCCGCCGAAGTAGACGGTGGTGTTGGTCGCGGCGAGCGCCCTGATCACGCCGCTGACGTCCGGCTTGAACACCGGGTCGAGCGCGCCGGTCGCGGTGTCGAACGCCGCGATGTGGTTGCGCGGCTGCCCGTCGACGGTGGTGAACTCGCCGCCGACGATCACCTTGGAGCCGTCGGGGGTGGCCGTGATCCGCAGGCCCTGCGCGTTCAGCGCGTGGTCGAAGGAGGTGATCAGCCCTCCGGTGGTGAGGTTGATCGCGACGATGTTCGCGCGGTCCACCTCGTTGACGTCGCCCTCGTTGGTGCCCGGCGGGCGTGCCTTGGTGAACGCGCCGGTCGCGTAGACGGTGTTCCCCACCGTCACCGCACTCCAGATGACGCCGTTGATCTGCCAGGTGGGCAGGGCGTCCGCGGCCAGGGTCACCGGGGTGCCCGCGGGCGGGTCGGTGTCCGCGGTGGCCGGTGTGGTGACAGCCGAGGTGCCAGTGAAGATCAACAACACACCTGTGGCTGCGGCCAGGGAGGCTCTGCTCCCGGCACGGCTGAGTACAAACCGTCTCAACTCGCACATCCCTCATCAGAAGCCGCATACGACACGCGGCTGAGGAATGGTAGCCAGGCTTAACGAGAGGAACGTCCCATCTTAATGAGACCGTAACTACCGATTTCATCACAGTTCACGCAACTGCTAACATCCCTGGCCTGCGGACATGGGGCAATGTTCGCGATTGAGTCCCTAGGAGCGGGCCTTGTCGGAGCTGGTCGGTTTCACCTCCGGGCTTTTTGATCTTTTCCAAATCGGCGATCTTGATTTTCTCTCCCGCGCCAAACAGCAGTGCGACCGGCTGGTCGTCGGCGTGGGGAACGACGAGCTCGGCTACTGCCATGTGCCGTTCACCGAACGTGCCGAGATCGTGCGGAATGTGCGTTACGTCGACGACGTTGTCGAGCTGGACCGGTGGGAGCTGCCGGCGGAGCCCTACGGCGTCGTGATCCTGCCCGCCGGGCGCGAACTGGACGTCCCTGAAGGAGTGCACGTGATCGTCCTCGACGGGCTGCGGGAGACCGCCAGCGGCAGAGTGCGCCGCGCGCTGGGCCTCGACGCCCCCGCCGGCACCTCCTCGGTGGCGTGAACCGCCCGATGAGCACCTTCCGCACGGCGCTGCGCGACCTCGGCGCGGCCCAGAAGTCCAACAAGGGCGCCCCCGCCTACTCGCGGTTCGTCAACCGCAAGCTCGGCCGGGTGTTCGCCGCCGCCGCCTTCACCCTCGGCCGCACCCCCAACCAGGTGACGGCCGTGTCCGGGCTGTTCTCCTTCGCCGGCATCGCACTGATCGCGCTGGTGCCGCCCGGCTGGGCGATGGCCGTCGCCGTCAGCCTCTGCCTGGTGATCGGCTACGCGCTCGACGCCGCCGACGGCCAGCTCGCCCGGCTGCGGGGCGGCGGATCGAAGTCCGGCGAATGGCTCGACCACATGATCGACTCGTTGAAGATCTCCAGCCTGCACGCCGCGGTGCTGATCTCCTACTTCCGGTTCCTCGAACCTGAGCAGGACTGGCGGCTGCTCGTCCCGCTCGGCTGGAGCGTCGTCGCCGCCGTCATGTTCTTCGCGATGATCCTCAACGACCAGCTGCGGCGGCAGGCCGGCACCGCGCCCGCGCCCGGCGTCAAGGCGTCGGCGCTCAAATCGCTGCTGGTGATCCCCACCGACTACGGAGTGCTGTGCGTGGCGTTCCTGCTGCTCGGCGCGCCCTCGGTGTTCGAAGTGGTCTACGGGCTGATGTTCGCCGGGAACGCCCTGTTCCTGGCGGCCGCGCTGGTCAAGTGGTACCGGGAGGTCGCCGCGCTCGACGCCCCCCGCGTGCCCGCTCCGGCCTCCGCCGAGGTGAACGCGTGAGCGGGCGGGTGGTCGGCTACGTGCCCGGCGCGTATGACCTTTTTCACATCGGGCACCTCAACATCCTGCGGCGGGCCGCCGCCTCCTGCGACCACCTGATCGCGGGCGTCGTCACCGACGACGTGCTGCGCCAGGCCAAGGGACGCCCTGCGGCGGTGCCGCTGGAGGAGCGCCTGGAGATCGTCCGGAGCATCTCCTGCGTGGACGAGGCCGTCGTCGACGTGTCCAGCGACAAGTTCGTCATGTGGCAGCGGCTCGGGTTCGACGTCCTGTTCAAGGGCGACGACTGGAAGGGCACGCCCAAGGGCGACCGGCTGGAACACGACCTCGGCGCCGTCGGCGTGCGGGTCCACTACTTCCCGTACACCACGCACACCTCCAGCACCGCGCTGCGGGAACTGATCGCCGGAAGGGCCGTCTCATGAACCGTCTGATCTGTGCCGGGGCGGTCCTCGTGCTCGCCGTCTCCGGCTGCTCGTCCGCCGGCAAGCCGGACAAGACCGCCGACCCGCAGGCCGGACGGCTGCCGCCGACCTCGACGTTCGCGCCGTCCACCGCCCCGGCCGTGCCGGGCGCGAAGAAGGTCGAGGGCTCGCCGTCGCTGAAGAAGCCGGTCTCCTACCCCGACGGCATCGAGGTGCGGATCACCAAGATCCGGAAGATCGTGAACAGCGAGGACGGGCCCGGCAACGTCAAGGGCCAGGTGATCACCGTCTTCACCCTGCGGTTCACCAACCGGTCCGGCCAGCCGCTCGACCTCGACGGCACCCGGATCGTCGCCGCGTACGGGGCCGGGAAGAAGAAGGCCAGCCCGTCCTACCCGGCCGAAGTGAACGACTTCTTCGGCGAGGTGGCGCCCCAGGGCGTCAGGGAGGCGTCGTACGCGTTCGTGATCCCTGTCGCCAAGTACGGCAAGGTGTCCCTGAACGCGACGTTCGGCACCGGCCACAAGGCCGCGCGGTGGAGCGGTTCCCTCAAACTGTGAAGTAACGGTACGGTATCCGCCAGCTGTAACCAGAGTGGACGGGAAACGTCCGTTCTTCGCCGACCCCGCTGAGGTACCCCCATGCCCGGTACGACGAACAGGCCCGGAGAAGAGAGCGGCGTCCCCTTCGAGGGACCCCTGTGGTGGGAGCGGGAGGACGAACGGCCGGGCACGGCGCTCGTCCCGGTGCCCCGGCCCGGGGCGTCGCGGACCAGGCGGCGGACGATGCGGCGGATCCGGCGCGGCGCGGCGTTCAGCGGCGGGCTCACCGTCCTCGTCCTCGGCGGCGGGCTGGTGGTCGCGCTCTCCCCGATCCGCGAGTTCGTGACCGTCGGCGGCGGCAGCCAGATCGTGTCGGACTCCTTCGCCCGCGAGGTCGCCAAGGGCTGGGGGTCCGCGCCCAAGGGCGGCGGCTACACCGTCAGCGACCCCTCGCGCGCCAAGGTCGGCGGCGGCGCCGGAACCCTCACCCTGCCCGCGCCGGGAGCGTCGTTCACCGGCCAGCTCACCTCCGTGTCGGCGTCCGACGTCACCACCCGGCTCACCTTCGCGCTGCCCGAACTGCCCGCCGGCGGGCCCGTCTACCTCGCGGTCGCGCTGCGTTCCGGCGGCGCAGGCTCCTACCGCGCCAAGGCCAGGATCATGCCGGACGGCTCCGTGCGGCTGTCGTTCTCGCGGGTCGCGCCCGGCGGCGCCGAAACCCTGCTCGGCGGTGAGGCGGCCCTGCCCGTGCGGGTGTCCGCCGGGACCAGGCTCGTCCTGGAAGCCCAGATCAGCGGGGCCGACAAGGTGGCGCTCGCCAGCCGGGCCTGGCTGAACGACATCGCACCGCCCGCGAGCTGGCAGCACGCGCTCACCGACACCTCCGCGCAGCGGATCAGCGGTAAGGGCTCGCTTTCGGTGTGGAGTTATCTGTCGCGGAGCGCCACGGCCGCGTCGGTGCAGGTCAGCGGCTGGTCCGCGGACGCCTCCGACGCCGTCGTCGACGCGCCCGTCACGACCGCGCCGACCTCACCGCTGAGCCCGCGCTGGTCAAGGAGCTTGACCGCCAGCTCAACCTGAGCG